>JAIXVH010000121.1 GCA_027483125.1 Acetobacteraceae bacterium
TCCTTCACGTCATCGTCGCCGGACTCATCGTCCTTGCCGTCGTCATCCTTCACGTCGCCGTCACCGGACTCATCATCCTTGCCGTCGTCGTCCTTTGCGTCGTCGTCGGACTCATCGTCCTTGCCGTCGTCGTCCTTCACGTCGTCGTCACCGGACTCATCGTCCTTCACGTCGTCGTCCTTCGGATCGGGCTGCTCCTCGTCCTTGCCGTCATCCTCGGGCAGCGTCTCCGGCACAGCCTCGGCCACCAGCTTCAGGCTGCCGTCGCGCTTGCCCCCTTCCTCGCCGACCGAGGTCAGGCGGGCGGAGAAGCTCATCTTCTCGATCAGTTCCAGCGTCAGCTTGGTCGTGCTGGAGGACAGGACGAAGCTCGCCTCACGCACATCATCCTTGCCAATGCCAGCGCCACCGAAGGCCAGGCCGACATCGAAGGGGCCTTCCTTCACGCCCTCGGTGTTCACGCCGCCCTTGAGGTTGGAGACCTTGCCGGCCCCGGCCTCGAAGCCGGTCACCCAGTCGCCCTTGGCCGAAAGGCTTGCCGCCAGGCGCTCATCGGCAATGTGGAAGAACAGGCCGCGCAGATCGGCGGTCAGGCCCTTGTCGCCATCGACCTTCAGGTCGAAGCGCAGGGCGCCATCACCGGTCTCGGTGACGGTGACCAGCACGAAGGGGTTGGGCGCCGTGCTGCCGTCATGCGGGCGGGTGATGCGGAAGTTGAGAGACATGGTTGGCTCCAGTGGTGGATGCCAACCCTGTTGCGAGGCGCGTGCCATGCATTTTGCAAGGGATCACGCCTCAACGGACCGTGAGCGGTCCGGCGCCTTGCAAAATGCAAGGCGCCTTGCGGCTACTTCTTGGCGCGGGCGATCGCGTCCAGCGTCAGCTTCTTCGCTTCCTCCACATCGCCCCAGCCGGTGATCTTGACCCACTTGCCGGGCTCGAGGTCCTTGTAGTGCTCGAAGAAGTGCCGGATCTGGTCGAGCGTGATCTTGGGCAGGTCGGTGATGGTCCTGACATTCTCATAGCGCTTGGTCAGCTTGTCGGACGGCACGGCGATGATCTTCTCATCATGCCCGCCATCATCTTCCATCTTCAGCACGCCCACCGGGCGCACATTGATCATGGCGCCAGGCTGGATCGGGCGGGTATTGGCCACCAGCACATCCAGCGGGTCGCCATCCTCGCACAGGGTATGCGGCACGAAGCCGTAATTCCCGGGGTAGCGCATCGGCGTATAGAGGAAGCGGTCCACCACGAGCACGCCGGCATCCTTGTCCATCTCGTACTTGATGGGCTCGCCGCCGATCGCGACCTCGATGATGACGTTCAAATCCTCCGGCGGGTTCTTGCCGATGGCGATGGCGTCGATGTTCATGCATGCTCCGTGGTGCAAGGTGGCGCGGCCTTAGCAGGTTGCGCGGGCGCTGTCAGGGCGGTCGGGTTTCTGGTAATGCAAGGCCATGAATCGTCGCCACGCGCTGCTGCTGCCCATGGCCCTCGCGGCCTGCGCCGAACCACCCGCGCCTTTGCCCGCGGCACCGCCCATCGCCTATGATTTCCTGCCCCGGCTCAGGCTGGATGTCGCGCAGGTGGAGGTGGAAAACCGCGCCCCGCCCGGCGGGCCGGCCGATCTGGGCGCGCAGCTGCGCCCGAATGCGACCGAGGCCGTGCAGATCATGGGCCGCGATCGCCTGGCCGCCTTCGGCACGCAAGGCGTGGCCCGCTTCATCGTCACCCGCGCCGTGGTGCTGCGCGAGCCCACCGCCCGGCAGGGCGGAATCTTCTCCTCCGATCCTGGTGAGCGCCTGTCCTGCCATCTCGCCTGCCGGCTGGAGGTGCTGGGCGCCGATGGCGCGCCGCGCGGCTTCACCCAGGCGGAAGTCCGCCGCACCGCGCCCAGCGACAGCGCCGCCCCCGCGCGGCTGCGCGCCGCCGAGAACCTGCTGCGGCGGGCCAATTTCGAGCTCAACGCCGAATTCGAATTCCAGCTGCGCCGCGCCCTGCGCGACCTGCTGGTCGAGGGTGAACGCGCAGCCCCCCCGCCGGCCGGCGGCGTGACCCGCGAGAGCATCTGACCCAGAGGAAACGCCCATGCCCATCAAGACCAGCAACCCCGCCGGCGTGCACAAGCCGGGCTCGCCCTATTCGCATGCAGCCCTGGTCACCGGCAGCGGCCCGCGGCTGGTGATCTCGGGACAGATCGGCATGGCGGCCGATGGCACCGTGCCCCCCGATGGCACGGCGCAGATCGCGGTGGCCTTGCAGAACCTCGGCACCATCCTGGCGGCGCATGACATGGCGCCTGCCAACATCGTGAAGATGACGGTGTTCCTGACCGATGTGGCGCTGATCAAATCCTGGCGCGAGCAGCGCACCGCCTTCATGGCCGGCCATGAATCGGCCAGCACCCTGCTGATCGTGGCCGGCCTCGCCGATCCGCGCTTCCTGGTCGAGGTCGAGGCCGAGGCCGCTGTCTGACGCACGACAATTTCCGACATGAACCACGCCGAAAGGCGTGCTAACACCCTCATGCGCCCTTGTGGGGAGGGCGCGGCGAATGGGGGTTCGCTGATGACCGACATGATCGCGCGGCGCGCCTTGCCCGCGCTGTCTTTCCTGCTGGCCGTGGGGCTCGCCGGCTGCGGCGGGCCTGCGCGCGGGCCGCGCATCGCCGGCGTGCCGGAATATTCGGATGATGATCTGCGCCTGTCCTGCGTGCCCTTCGCGCGCGCGCGCAGCGGCATCGCGCTGCGCGGCGATGCCTGGCAATGGTGGGATGCGGCCGCTGGCACCTATCAGCGCGGCCCACGCCCGGGGCCGGGGCATGTGCTGGTCTTCGGCCGCACGCGGCGGCTGCCGCAGGGCCATCTTTCCGTGGTGCGGCGGGTGATCAACCCGCGCGAGATCCGGGTGGATCATGCCAATTGGGCTTCGGCCGGCACGCATGGGCGCGGCCGGGTGTCAGAGGACCAGCCGGTGCTGGATGTCTCCAGCCGCAATGACTGGACCGCCGTGCGCGTCTGGTTTCCGCCCAGCCAGGATTACGGGAATACCGTGTTCGCGACGCATGGCTTCATCGCGCCGCGGTTGGTGATGGCAAGCCGGTAGTGTTCGATGCGGGCACGGTCCCGCGGAAACGCTACCAAGCGGTGCCCGCGGTTGCCGCCAGCAGGCTGTCCACCCGCTCCCACAGCATGGCCTGCTGCGTCACGTCCTGCCCACCCACGCGGATGCGCTCATGCGCCACCGCCCGCGCGCCGAGGCGTTCGTAGAACCAGCGCGAAGGGTTGTCCGCCAGCACCCAGACCAGCACGGAATCGCAATGCATCGCGCGCAGATAGGCGGCCTGGGCGCGCAGCAGGCGCCGCCCCAAGCCCTGGTCGCGCCAGTCATCGCCGACATACAGCGTCTCGATCTCGCCATCGGCGATCTGCGGGCGGCGGCAGCGGCCACCGGTGGCGAAGCCCACGACCAGCCCGTGCGGCGGCATGCGCGCGCCGGGCGGTGCGTCCTCTGCGCCGACCACCGCCACGAAGGCCGCATGCCCCTGCCCGCGCGCCGAGATCCCGCGTTCATAGGACGCAGCCTCCCGCACCGCGGACATGCCCAGCAGATACTGGTCCGGCAGGATGCCCGCATAGGAACTGCGCCAGGCCGCCACATGCACCAGCCCCATGCCCGGCGCATCCTGCGGCAGGGCACGGCGCACGCGGATCATGCGCGCCTCAACACCGCTGCGAAAAAGCCATCGGTGCCATGGCGCGCGGGCGTCATCAGCAGGTTCGGGCCGTCGCCAGGGGGCGCGCCGGGCAGGCCCGCAGCCTCCCAGGCGGCGGCCAGCGGCACCGTCTCGAAACCCGGATGTTCGGCTGCGAATCGCGCCACCTGATCCTCATCCTCTTCGGGAAGCAATGAGCAGGTAGCGTAGACCAGAAGGCCGCCAGGTCTCGTTAAATCGGCGGCAATGGCCAGAATGTCATGTTGCTTGGCGCGCAATTCCTCGAGATCGGTGGCCGTGGTGCGCGCCCGCGCATCGGGGTTGCGCCGCCAGGTGCCGCTGCCGGTGCAGGGCGCATCCACCAGCACACGGTCGAAACTGCCGGCACGGCGCTTGGCCCAGCGGTCTCCCGGGAGCAGCAGATGCGTCTCGGCATTGTCCACGCCGGCGCGCACCAGGCGCTTGGCCGCACCGGCCAGGCGCGGCGCCGAGACATCACAGGCCAGCAGCTTGCCCTTGTTCTGCATGGTCATGGCCATGGCCAGCGTCTTGCCCGCAGCACCCGCGCAAAGGTCGGCCACGCGCATGCCCGGCCGCGCGCCGACCAGGGCCGCAATCAACTGGCTGCCTTCGTCCTGCACCTCGATCAGCCCGGTGGTGTAGGCGCGTGTGGCCATGATGGGCTCGCGCTTCGGCAGGCGCATGCCCCAGGGGGAATAGCGCGTGGGCTCGGCGATGATGCCCTCCCCCGCCAGCGCGGCGAGCGCCGATTCACGGCTGCCGCGCAGCAGGTTCACGCGCAAATCGAGCGGCGCTTCGGATTGCATCGCGCCGGCTTCCTCGGCCAGCCTCTCGCCGAAGCGCGCGGCCATGCCGGGGAAGGCCCAGTCGGGCAGGTTCAGGCGCACCGATTCGGGCATCGCCGGGTCGATCAGCGCGGCGCCGGCGAGTTGCGCGGCGGCCGCGGTCTCGGCCGCATCCAGCGGGTTCGGGCCATATCCGCCGGAGGCGAAGAGCGCCACCGGGTCGCGGTTCTGCACCAAGGCCACGAAGGCCAGCAGCAGCGCGCGCGGGCTGGCCGGCAGGCCCACGCGCTGCACCCACCAGGCCAGCCGCGCCTGCTCGCGCACCACGCCCCAGGCCAGTGCCGAGACCGCGCGCCGGTCGGTGCCGCCGATATAGCGCCGCGCGCGGAAATACTCATGCGCGATGGCATCCGCCGGACGGCGCGGCTGTGCTGCGAGTGCGCCCAGCAATTCAATAGCGGCGGCCGCCCTGCCCTCTGGCGTCATGCGCCGGCCAGTTCGGGTATGCGCGACAGGTCGGGCAATTCGTCGAGCAGCATGGCGGCGAGGCCATACTCATCGGGGGCGCCATCACGATTGATGCGCAAGGTCTGGAAACCATGATGCACGGCCGCCTGGGCATCCCATGGGTTGGAGGAGACATAGAGCATCTCCGACGCCGCGGCGCCGAATTGCCGGCAGGCCAGCGCATAGACGCGCGGATCGGGCTTGAAGACGCCCACTTCCTCGACGCTGATCACCGCGTCCAGCAGCAGGCCGATGCCCGCCGCCTCGATCGCGGTGTCGAGCATCCAGGGCGAGCCATTGGACAGGATCGCCGCCGGGATGCCCGCATGGCGCAGCGCGCGCAGCACGGCCGGCACTTCCGGATAGGCATCCAGCCGCAGATAGGCATCCAGCAGCAGGTCGCGCAGCAGCGCGTTGCGCACACCGTGGCGGGCCAGCACCAGGTCCAGCGCGGCGCGCGTGCAAAGCCAGAAATCCTCGTGATGCGTGGGGCCGGTCAGGCTGCGCACCCAGGAATATTCGAGCTGCTTGGCGCGCCAGTCAGCGCTGATGCGCGGCCATTGCGGGCCGAGATCGGCGGCATGCGCGGCCATGGCGCTGTTGACGTCCAGCAGCGTGCCATAGGCGTCGAAGATGACGGCCTGGACAGGTATGTTGCCGTGCGACCGATTCACGCTTCGCTCCTCGCTGCGCTGCGGGGCTTCGCGACCGGGCGCATGCTCAACCTTCAAGCCGGTAGTTCGGTGCCTCGCGCGTGATCGCCACGTCATGCACATGGCTCTCGCGCAGGCCGGCGCCGGTGATGCGGCGGAAGCGCGCATTGGCCTGCATGTCGGTGAGCGTGGCACTGCCGGTATAACCCATCGCCGCCTTCAGCCCGCCCACCATCTGGTGGATGATGGCACCCACCGGCCCCTTGTAGCCGACGCGGCCTTCGACACCTTCGGGCACCAGCTTCAGGCTGTCCTGGACTTCGGCCTGGAAGTAGCGGTCGGCCGAACCGCGCGCCATGGCGCCCAGCGAGCCCATGCCGCGATAGGATTTGTAGGAACGGCCCTGGTAGAGAAACACCTCGCCCGGCGCTTCATCGGTGCCGGCGAAGACGCTGCCCATCATCACCGCATCGGCGCCGCCGGCGATGGCCTTGGCGATGTCACCCGAGGAACGGATGCCGCCATCGGCGATGGCGGGCACGCCCTTTTCACGCGCGGCCGCCGCACTTTCCATCACCGCCGTCAGCTGCGGTACGCCGACGCCGGCCACAATGCGCGTGGTGCAGATGGAACCAGGCCCGATGCCGATCTTCACCGCATCGGCGCCGGCTTCGATCAGCGCCAGCGCGCCCTCGGGCGTGGCGACATTGCCCGCGATGATCTGCACCGTGTTGGAGAGGCGCTTGATGCGCTCGATGGCGGCCAGCACGCCGCCGGAATGGCCATGCGCGGTGTCCACCACCACCACATCCACATCGGCCGCGACCAGGGCCTCGGCGCGCTTCAGCCCGTCCTCGCCCACGCCGGTCGCGGCTGCCACGCGCAGCCGGCCCATGGCGTCCTTCACGGCGGTCGGGTGGGAGCTGGCCTTGTCCATGTCCTTGCCCGTGATCAGGCCAAGGCACCGCCCGGCATCATCGACCACCAGCAGCTTTTCCAGCCGGTGCCGGTGCAGCAGCCCGCGTGCCTGTTCGGCGCTGACGCCCACCGGCGCGGTGACCAGGTTTTCGCGCGTCATCAGTTCGTAGACGCGCAGGGTGGGGTCGGTGGCGAAGCGCGTGTCGCGGTTGGTGATGATGCCGACGAGGCGGCCGCTATCGCGCTCGACGACGGGAAAACCACTGACCCGGTGCAGCGCCGTCAGCGCGCGCAGATCGCCCAGCGTCTGGTCGGGATGCACCATCACCGGGTTCACCACCATGCCGCTTTCGAAGCGCTTGACGCGCCGCACCTGCTCGGCCTGTTCCTCGATGGTGAAATTCTTGTGAATCACGCCGATGCCGCCCGACTGCGCCATCGCAATGGCCATGGGCGCTTCCGTCACCGTGTCCATCGCCGCCGAGACCAGCGGAATGTGCAGGGAGATCTCCCGCGTCAGCCGGGTGCGGGTGTCGGTCTGGGTGGGCAGGATGGTGGAATAGGCAGGGACCAGCAGCACATCATCGAAGGCATAAGCCTCCTGGATGGCAAAGCGGGATGCGAGTGTGTCGAGCGCCATAGGGGGACCTTTATGGTTTGGGACCTTTCGGGGTTCCGCGACCTTGGCGAACCCTGTTAGGCGTATGGGGCGCGCGCCGCAAGCGCATCAGGCGCGAAAGCCGGTCGCCACCACGTAGAGTTCGGCCGAATCCTTGCGGCTGGCCTCGGGCTTGGCGTGGCGCACGGCGCGGAAATGCCGGCGCAGCCGGGCCATCATCTCAGCCTCAGAGCCGCCTTGCAGCACCTTGGCCGCGAAGCCGCCGCCAGGGGCCAGCACCTTCAGCGCGAAATCCAGCGCCAGTTCGGCCAGCGCCATGATGCGCAGATGGTCGGTGGGGCGATGGCCGGTGGTGTTCGGCGCCATGTCCGACAGCACCAGCTCCGCCTGGCCCGACAGCGCTTCCAGCACCGCGGCCTCGGCCGCTTCGTCCTGGAAATCGCCTTGCAGGATGGTCGCACCCGCCACCGCATCCATCGGCAGCAGGTCAATGGCGACCACCCGGCCGCGATCACCCGCGCGCGCCATCGCCACCTGCGTCCAGCCACCAGGTGCGGCGCCCAGATCGACCACCCGCGCGCCGGGTTTGATCAGCTTATGGCGGTCATCCATCTGGATCAGCTTGTAGGCCGCGCGCGAGCGCCAGCCATCGGCGCGGGCGGCCGCCACATAGGGGTCATTCAGCTGGCGCTGCAGCCAGCGCTGGCTGGCGGTGCTGCGGCCATCGGCGGTGCGCAGCGAGACATGCAGGCCGCGGGCTGTGGGGGGCTTGGTCATGGTGTGCCCCCCTCATGGCCGCTGGCGCGCATCATGTCACGTCCCGCGCGCGGGCAGCAGCCGGCCGATGAACAGCACCGGCCCGGTGGGGCGCCCAATGGGCGAGCCGCCAGGGGGTTCCAGCGTGATCTCGATCAGCATGCCAGGCTCCGGCCGGATCGCGGTGTTGCGCACGGAAATCCGCCCATCCGCCGGGATCAGACCTAGGCTGGTCGGCGCCGTGGCACCCTGCGGCAGCGCCCACAATTCGCGCACGCGCCCTTCGGGCACTGCCTGCGCGCCCAGCGCCGCGAGCCTGATTTCGCCATCGCGCGCATTGGCCTCCACCAGGAAGGCGGGCGCGTCGGTGCTGGTCAGCAGCACGGTCATCAGCGGCGCGGGCTCGCGGGTGATGATCACCACGGCCAGCACCGCCGCGGCGGCGGTGGCGCCCAAGGCCCAGACCCGGGTGAACCAATGCGGCCGCGCCGGGCGCTGGGTGCGAATGGCGCGGACGGGCGCCAGACTCGCCTCGATGCGGCGCCAGAGATCGGGCGGCGGCGCCTCGGGCGTGGCCAGCGCGGTCAGCGGTGCCAGGCGCGCCTCCCAGGCGGTGATGGCGGCAGCCAAAGCGGCGTCCTCGCGCATCGCGGCCTCCACGCGGCGGGCCTCGGCTGCGGTCAGCGTGCCCAGCACATATTCGGCGGCCAATTCCTCGCGTTCGTCGGGCGTCATGCCAGGCACTCCCGCAAGGCCAGCAGCCCGCGCCTGATCCAGGCCTTCACCGTGCCCAGCGGCAGTTCGAGGCGAGCTGCGATCTGCGGGTGCGACAGGCCATGGACGAAGGCCAGCACGATGCCCTGGCGGTTCTTTTCGGGCAGGGTTTCCAGGCAGCGTTTCAGTGCGGCGCCCTGCTCGCTCGCCTCCAGCGCCGCCAGCGCTTCCGGCTCCACCGGCACATCGCCCAGGCCCGGATCGTCAGAGGGCAATTCGCGCCCCTGCGCGCGGATGATGTCGAGCGCCGCATGGCGCACGATGGCGGCGAGCCAGGCCTCGGCCGCGCCGCGTTCGGGGTCGAACTGGCCGGCGCGCCGCTGCACCGAGAGGAACGCATTGTGCAGCGCATCCGCCGCCCGGTCGCGGTCGCGCAGGATGGCATTGGCCACGCCGAACAGCCGCACCGATTGCCGCTCATAGACGCGCTTCAGCGCATCGCGCTCGCCGCGCGCGACCGACTGGATCAACGCGGCCAGCGGCGCATCGCTCATTGGAACAGGCGCTGCATACGCCCCAGCAGGTCACGCAGCTCACTGCCCTCCTGCGCCTGGGCGGGTTGCGGGGGGACCAGCGCACGGTAGCGCGCCATCGCCTCTCGCGTGCGTTCCAGGCGCAGCTCCGTGGGCTCGGCATTGGAACCGCCGCCACTGCCCAGGCCCGTCAGCCGGATCAGCGCGACATCGGCGGCCGCGAGGTCGCGCTCGGCGCGCTCGGCCTCCTGCGGGTGGGGGAAGCAGGCCAGCGTCCGGCCTTCCAGGCCGCAGGCCATCTCCATCATGGCCGCACGGCCCAGCCTGATCTGCACCCGGCCCGACAGCGCCATCAGCCCGCGTGAGGCACCATCAATGCCAAGGTCCCGCGCCGTGACGACCGGCACCAGCCGCCCGCCGCGGTCCTGGATTTCCAGCGCCATGCCAGGCCCGCCACCGGCCGGGCGCTCCACCCATTCCTTCAGCCGCAGCCGGCAGGCGGTGCGGTCGGTCATGCGGTCGGTGACGCAGCCGAGCGACCAGGCGCCGAAATCCTCGGCGATGGGCACCTGGGCCGCGGCCGGCATGGCGAGTGTGGCGATCATGGCTGTGATGGCGATGGCGCGCATGGCATCCTCCTATTCATGAACATGATCACATGGCCCGATGGCAGGATTGTGCCCGCGCTCGGCCAGGGCACCTGGAAGATGGGGGAGGATGCGCGCGCCCGGCAAGAGGAGGTGCGCGCCCTGCGCACCGGCCTCGACCTCGGCCTGAGTGTGATCGACACCGCCGAAATGTACGCCGAAGGCGGCGCCGAGGAGGTGGTGGCCGAGGCCATCGCCGGACAGCGGGACAAGGTTTTTCTCGTCTCCAAGGTCTATCCGCACAATGCCTCGCGCAACCGCCTGCCGCAGGCGCTGGCGCGCAGCCTGAAGCGGCTGAAGACCGACGTGCTGGACTGCTACCTGCTGCATTGGCGCGGCTCCGTGCCTCTTGCCGATACGGCGGAGGCGATGGAGCGGATGCAACAGGCGGGTCATATCCGGTCCTGGGGCGTGTCGAACCTGGATCTGGCGGAGATGCAGACGCTGCCGGGCATCGCTGGGCCGATGATTCACGGCGCCGCCGATCATGCGCCGGGCTGCGCCACCAACCAGGTGCTGCTGCATCTGGGCGAACGCGGCGTGGAATTCGACCTGGCCCCCTGGATGGCCGCACGCGGCATGCCGCTGATGGCCTATTCGCCGCTCGGCCAGGGCGCGATCCTGGACCACCCGACGCTGGCCAGCCTGGCCACCCGGCACAATTGCTCCACGGCCGCCATCGCGCTGGCCTGGGTGCTGTCACGCCCCGGCACCATGGCCATCCCGAAAACCGGCACACCGCACCGGGTGGCCGACAATGCGCGGGCGCTGGAGATCACGCTGGATTCCACCGATCTCAGCGCGCTCGACACCAGCTTCCCGCCGCCACGGCGCAAGCGGCCGCTGGCGATGCTGTAGCCGCGCCCGCCCATGCCAAGGCGGGCGCTATTCGGCCCGATAGGCGAGGCGGAGCGAACCCCAATGCCGCCCACGCACCTCGATGGGCGCCGAGCAATCCTTCATTAGGACGAATTGCCCACCGCCCATGTCGCGCCGATAGGCCTGCAGCAGGAATGGCCTGGTGTTGCGTGCGGCGGCCAGACCGGTGCGGTCATCGAAGCAGCGCCGGCTGCGTGAATGGGCGGCATTCCACACCGGGTCCCCGGGCCGCTGGGGCTGGGCGAATTGCCGGTTATGCGTGGGCAGAAAGCCGTTCCGGTCGACCGCCGCGCAGAACACGATGCGCGGGTCGAGTGCGAGCAGCGGCTCCTGGATCTCGGGCAGGACACGATCGGTGAAGGGCACGAAGCCGGTCATCATCTGCTGCGGATCGCTGCCGGCGATCGGGGCATAGGCGCTGTCGAACAATGCGGCCTGGTCGATCTCGCCGGCGGTGAGCGCGGCCTCGAAGCGGCGGGCGATACGCCGCGCGGCGTCCTGGACCGCCGCAATGAAGGGGGTGTCTGGCGTGGCGACGCCGGATGCGGCGAGTTCGTCCATCACCGTCTCGGACAGGTCGCGCAGGGCATCGGTGCGGTCGGCGGCGGTGGCGGCCTCGGCGGCGAGCCGGCTGGAACGCTCGGCCTGCTGGGCGGCCTCGCCGCGGGTGGCCGCCGCGGCCTGGCCGGCGGCCTCGGCCTGGGCAGCGATGGGGGCGGTCTCGGCGGTGATATTGGCGACCGCATCGGTGATGGCGCTGAGCGCGGCCTGGGTGGTGGCCGCAGCCTGCGAAGCCTCGGCCGCCTGAACAGCATTGGCCTCGGAGGAGGCGCGCAGACCAGCGGCGCTCTGTCGCAAGGCGCCGACGATGGTCTCGATCCGGGCGGTCGCGGCCCGCGTCTCGGTGGCGAGTGCCTTGACCTCGTTCGCGACCACGCCAAAGCCGCGCCCCGCTTCGCCGGCGCGGGCGGCCTCGATGGTGGCATTGAGCGCCAGCAGGTTGGTCTGCCGGGCAATGATCTGGATGGATTCGGCCACGGCGGTGACCTGCGACAGCGCGGCCTCGAGTTCGGTCAATTGCGATGCGCCGGCACGCGCGCCTTCGGCGGCGCGGGCGGCACGCTCGCCCGATCGCATGGCGGCGCTTCTGGCATCATGCGCCTCGCCCTCGGCCGCGCGGAGGCTGCCGGCGACACGCGCGGCCCGCGCGGCGATCTCGCTCACCGCGCCGGCCATCAGATCGACGCTGGCATCCAGCCGTGCCGCGGCGGCGGCCGATGCCGCCAGATCCTGCCGCACACTGCCCAGGGCACCGGTGATTTCGGCAACCTCGACGCTGACCTTGCCCAGCTTGGGCGCAAGCCGGTTCAACGCCAGTTCGGCGGAAGCGCCAGGCGTTTGCGCTCCGACCGCTGGCGATCCAACCGCTTGCGTTGCTAGGTCCAGTGGCGCCATGAAATCCTCCGTATCCCTGGCCATAGGCCTGAGACGTTAGAGGAGGCTTAAGCGGACGGGGCGGCCGGCCTGGCTACTCCCGCGCCTCCGTCACCCAGCCCGGGCGCAGGGTGATGGCCTGGTGGCGGCAGAGGTCGAAATTGCGCAGTTCCTCCGCGCTTTCATTGTCGAAGACGATGCGCAGATCGGCGCGGCAGCCGCCATCGGTGGAGATTTCGGCGGTGCCGTTGCGGGTCAGCGGCGCGCTGATCTGGTTGGCGCCCCAGTCGCTCTCTTCGACGGCGGAGAGGTAGATGCCGGCGATCGGCCGTTCGTAGAGGTTGCCCAGCGCCAGGCGCCGCTGGCCATGGAAGATGATGGGCTGGGCGGTGCAGAGGTCCACGCCCTCGCGCAGTTCCTCGCGCCGGTTCTGGAACACGGCGCGGATGCGCACGCGGCATTCGCCGGTGCGCATGCGCATGGCGAAGCTGGCGCCTGCGGCCAGCACATCGGCGCCCAGGCGGTCCGGGCCCCAATTGGTGCCGGGCTGGGTGGTGGCATAGATGGATTGCAGCGTGACGCCGCTGCGGTTGGTCACCTGCACCTCGCGCAGCGGCACATTGGGGTCGCCGAAGGCCAGTTGCGGGCTGGCGCAGATATCGGCCTCCCGCGTTTCGGCGGGCAGGCCCTGGAAGGCGGCGCGCACCGTCACCTCACAGGCCTGGAAGCCGCGCAGGCGCAGGCGGAATTCACCGCCCGGCGCCACGGTGGCGCGGCCCAGCCGGTCGGGGCCGGCATCGGGCGTGCCACGGGCGAAGATGAAGACCTGCATCAGCGTGGCGTCGGTGTCGTTGCGCAGCGCGATGTCACGGCGGTTCGCGTCGGTCAGCGCCAGGCTGCGGGTGGCGCAGACATCGACAGGGCGGGTTTCCTCGCTCTCATCCTGCCAGACGATGCGCATCACCTGCCGGCATTCGGCCACGCGGCCCAGGCGCAGCGTGAAGTTGCGCCCGACCGGCAGCACCGCCGCCCCCAGCCTGTCAGGGCCCTGCGGGCCGCCGAGGGTGTAAACGTAGACTTCCCGGATCACCGTGTCGGTGCTGTTGGTCACTTCCAGGTTGCGTTCGGGCGCGGGTTCGGGGCGGGCCGGCTGGGCGGGCTGTGCGGGGCCGGGCCGCTTGATGTCGCCCTGGGCCAGGGCCGGCATCGCCAGGCCGCAGAGCAGCAGGGATGTCAGGATCGCGCGCATGGCTTTGCTCCGGGTATTGGGGGCGCAGCATGGAACGCGGCCGGGGGGCGCGTCCAGTCAGGGCAGGATGATGATGGTCGCCCCCCGCGCGGGCCGCGCGGCGCTGCTGCGGGTGAAGCCGGCCACGCGGGCCTCGGCGCGCACGCGGTCGCGCTCGATGCCCAGGCGCGCCAGTTCCAGCGCCACCGCGCGGGCGCGCCGCGCTGCCAGCCGCGTGCCGGTCTGCGTGCCGCCCTCGCTGCTCAAGGCATGGCCCAGGATGCAGATATTGCGCGCGGGTTCGCGGCGCGCCAGTTCCGCCGCCGCCGCGATCGGGTTGCGCGCGGCCTCACCCGGCGTATCGGCGCGGGCGGCGAAGGGGACGGCGAAGCTGTCATCCTCCAGCGCCTCGGCGCCGACGCAGTTGAATTCGCGGATCTGCGCCGTGGCGGGGGCGGCGAGCAGCAGCAACAGAAGCAGCGCGCGTGTCATGCCGCCAGCAACAGCCCCGCGGCCGCCAGCCGCCCCAGCAAGGCCTGCGCATCCACGCCCGGATGCGCGCGCGCGAGTTCGGCGGCCGTCACGTCGGGGCGTGCCAGCAGCCAGGCGGCGGCCTCGGCCTCGGGCGGGTTGAGGGGCAGCGCGCCGGCCTCGGTCTTCAGCACCCATTCGGCGCCGCGGCGCACCGGCTTGGCGCCGGGGTTGAGCACGCGAAAGCCGCCGGCTTCATCGGTGGTGTCGCTGCTGGGGGCGGCGAGGCCGCGCCAGGCCAGCAGGTCATTATGGCCGCGATTGTAGCGATAGCCGGCGATATAGCCCTCCAGCACGGAGAGCACCTTGGGGTCCTTGCACAATTCGGCGAGCTTCTGGCCGAGCTGCCCCACCTTCTGGGTCAGCGCGAATTTCGCCGGCGCGCTGCCATCCTGCCGCGGCAGGGCCTGGCGGAAACCGGCCTCGTAGAGCACGCGCTCCATCAGGATGGTCATCAGGTCCATCCCCAGCACCGCATGGGTGCCATAGGCGATGTGGACCGATGACGGCGCCTCGGCCAGGGCGTCATGATACCAGCCGCGCGGCAGATAGAGCAGGTCGCCGGTCTTCAGCAGCACCTTCTCGCGCAGCTTGCCCTTGGCGGATTCATGATGCGCCTGGTCCTGGCTGCGGAAGACGGGGTGGGAGATCGGCCATTCGGCGCGGCCTTCCCAGATGTTCCAGTATTTCTCGCCCTCGACCTGCACGGCCCAGACTTCGTGGGTGTCGTAATGCGCAGGGAAGGCCTTGTGCGACTGCCAGGAGATATAGACGTTGGCCTGAGCTTTCCCGAGGCCCGCCCCTTCCAGCGCGTCCGAGACGGACTGCATGCCGGGCGTCAGGCTGTCCACGTCATTCAGCACGACCGAGCAGCCCTGCCTGACGAATTCCGCCACGCGGGCGGCGACCGGCTGCATCACCTGCTGCGCATCGCGCGACAGGGCCGAGACGCAGTATTTCTCGGCCGGCACCGCGACACCGTCCTCATACATCTTGAGCGAGTGCGATGACCACATATGGGTCATGTCCAGCAGGCGGTTGATGTGCCGCCAGGACAGCACCTGCGCGAATTTCGCGGCCCCGCCCTTGATATGGAGCGGCTGCTTGTCGTGATACTCCGCGAAGAAAGTGGCCAGCGGAATCGGGGCGATGAGCTCTTCGAAGGTCATGCGCGGTGTTTAGCCCAAGCGTGGCTGGTGCGGAAACAGCGCATGCATGGCCTGGCGGATGCGACGCGCCAGGCTTCCGTGCCGGCTGGCGCCTGGTCGTTCAGGCGGGCGCGCTGCGATACCCCTGAGTGCTGCGAAGCGCTGCTGTGCCAGCCATTGCGCGCCCGCACGGCAGCAGCGCTTCCCGATGACAGGGGTTCAGGCATGCTGGTCAAACGCGCCATCCGTCATCGCAAGACCACCACCCCAGGGGCGAGACGATACTGCGCCACCAACGCCCGGTCGCTGACCGGGGCGCCTTCGCGCAGGCGGCCGAAGAACCAGCAGCCGCCGGCATGGTCCGCGCCGGCAGGCAACCAGCGGTCCAGCAGGCGCAGGGGCGGTGTGCACAACAGCCCCGCGGCGCGCGCCATGCGCCGCCAGCCCGGCCGCGCCGATACCGACATCAGCACCCCGCCCAGCGACCAGGCCGCGACACTGCCCACGCCCATGGCGATACCCGCGGCCACTTCGTCAAACGCGCGGAACAGCCGCCGATGCCCGATCGGCGTGAAGCGCGTGAAGTCATGCGCGCCCATATGCACCGGCTGCAGGAAGGGCGTGACGGCATAGACATGCCCGCCGGGCTTCAGCACGCGCGCGATCTCGGCGACACATCGCGTGGGTTCGGCGACATGCTCCAGCACGGCGACAGCCACCACCAGGTCGAAGCTTCCGGGCGGGAATGGCAGGTCATGGGCATCGGCAATCGCATCCACCGCCGGGCCGAAGGCAACATCGGTGTGCAACACGCCTTCGGCACCCAGGCGCACACCGCCCGAGCCGATGACCAGCACGCGCGGTGCGGCCACGCGCCGCGCCACGCAGGCCAGCGCATCGGCGGCGCTCGGGTGCCGCAGGCTGGATGGGGCATCGCCCAGCCGGCGCGCCCAGCGGCGCCAGATGCGACGCAGCCCGCCCGCGCCATCGCCGTCGCGCCCATAGCTCGGCCCGACATAGCCCGCACCTTGCAGATAGTCCGACACGGCGAAGACGGAGTTCGCGTCATTGATCAAGACAGGCACGCCACCGACCACGGGATAGACCGTGCCGCAGACATCGCAGCGCAACCCATCCTGCAACGCCGCGCCGTCGCGCGGGCAGCACAGTGTCACGCCGTGCAAACTGGCCGGTGCCGTCATCGCTGTGCCACCCGGTCAAGCAGCGCGGCATGTGCCTGGAACATCGCCTCCTGCGCGAAGACCTGCTCGGCGCGGGCGCGGTTGGCCTGGCCGATGGCTTGGCGCAAGGCGGGCTGCAGCAGCAACGGGCGCAATGCATCGGCCAAGGCGTGGTCATCGAGGCTGGCCAGATGCGGCGCATTCTCCGGCGCCAGCATGTTGCGCACATCGCCCACATCGGTGCTGGCCACGGGCAGCCCGCTGGCCATGGCTTCGAGCACCGCGAAGGGCATCTGCTCGGTATCCGAGGAGAGCGCGAAGACATCCAGCTTGCGCAACGCCGCCGCCGGGTCCGCGACATGCCCGAGGAAGCGCGTGCAGCCCGCCAGGCCCAGGGCTTCGGCCTGCGCTTCCAACCGCGCCTGCTCCGGCCCTTCGCCCATGATGTGCAGCCGCAGCGGCACGCCCTGGTCGCGCAACAAGGCTATGGCGCGCAGCAGCCGGGCCAGGTTTTTCTCCGGGCGCAGGGCCGCCGCCGTGCCGATCAGCGGCGCATCGCCTGGCGTGGCCGCGCCGGGGTGAAACCGGGCCAGATCCACGCCGTTCGGGATCAGGCGCAGACACGCCGCCGGCAGGCCCCACACCTCGCGCGCCAGGCGCCACAGCGTGGCCGAGGGCAGCACCGTCAGGCTGCGGCGCAACAGCAAGCGCCGCGCCCAGACACGCCTGCGCAACTGGCCGCTGCCTTCCTCCGGGCCGAAGCCATCCTCGGCGTGCAGATGCGCGACGCGCGGCAGGGCATGCGCGGCGATCACCCAATCCAGGCTGCCCCAGTTGCTGGTCACCAGCACGGCCGGACGCAGCGCGCGCAACATGCGCAGCGCGGGAGCGACGCCGCGCGCGGGGGCGGGCAGCAGGGCGCAAGCAGCCTCGGGCGCCAGGCGCGCGGCGCAGGCGGTGTCGCCATCCAGCGCCACCACCGCATGCCGCCAACGCGGGCCGAAGCGGTTGGCCAGCGCTGCGAAGCGCACCTGCGCGCCGCCCACCGCAAAGCTCGGGAAAACATGCAGCAGAAGCGGCGCGGGGTTCATCGGCGCGCGGCCTCGGCCAGGCGCACCACGCGGCGCGCCTGGCCCGCCCAGCTCATGTCGCGTTCGATCATGGCGGCGCGCGCGGCCTCGCCCAGGCGTTGGCGCAGCGTTGCGTCGCAGGCCAGCCGATGGATGGCGCGCCATTGCGCCGCGGGGTCACGCGGGTCGAACAGCAAGGCGGTGCGTTCGTGTTCCAGCAATTCACGCAGATTGGGCTGGTCGGGTGCCACGATGGCGCGGCCGGCGGCCATGTATTCCAGCAGCTTCAGCGGGCAGGCATAGGGCACGGCGGCGGGTTGCAGCGCGACGTCGAAACCGCTGATCAGCGCCGGCACGGCGTGGCGTTCGGCCAGGCCCAGGAACTGCACGTCCAGCCCCAGCTCGCGCGCCAGGCGTTCCAGCCCCGCGCGGGCCGGCCCTTCGCCGATGATGCGCAGCTGCATGCGCGGCTGCGCAGGTGCCGCGGCCAGGCCGCGCAGCACGCCCTCCAGCCCGTGCCATTCGCGCAGGAAGCCGATGAAGCCCAGCACCACCAGCGGCGCTTCCGCGCGCGGTGGGGCGGGCGGGTACGCATCCAGGTCAAAGCCATTGGGCACCACCGTGATGCGCGACGGCACAACGCCCGCGCGCGCCACATGCCCGGCCAGCACGGCGGTCACCGGCAGCACCTGCGTGGCGCGGCGCCAGGCGAAGCGCTCGCTGGCGGCGGCCAGGCGGCGCCATGACAGGCGGCCGAATTGCGCGCGTTCCTCCGCGAGCGGGGAATTGACTTCCAGCAGCAGCGGCAGCCGGCGGCGCGCGGCGACCAGGGCGCCTGCGGGGTGAAACAGGTTGGCACGTTCGTACAGCACATCCGGCGCGAAACGCGCGGCCGCGCGGTCCAGGCGCCAGGCGGCGGGCAGCGCATAGGCCATCTCCGCCAGCTCCCCCACCCAGCCGGGCAGATGCGCGCGCAAGCGGCCGAGCCAGCGGCTCTCCCCGCCCAGCCTGGCTGCGGCGAAGCCGGCGGGGCCCACCACCTGCACCACATGCCCCTGCGCGCGCAGTGCCGCGACCATCGCCTCCAGGTGCACGGCCTGGCCGTCGCGCGAGCGGATGCGGTGGCTGTAGAGAATTCTCATGCGGGCACGCCGCGCAGCCAGCGCCGGCCGTGGCCCGCTGCCTGGCGCGCCAGTTCCAGCATGCCGGCGGGGTGCCAGGGGTCGGTCACCATCATGCCCATGCGCTGGCGCCGTTCGGCGACCCAGAGCTGCTTGTAGGGGTCATCGCCACGGCCGAAATCCAGCTCGCGCACGGCGTCCTGTTCGATCAGGCCGCGGATCATCAGCGCCGTCAGCACGGTGCCGGGAGAGGCGGTCACCGCCGCCTGATCATGCACCAGCTTCATCAGATGCGCGCGCCCGCCATCGACCAGCCAGTATTGCGCCGCCACCGCCTGGCCGCCCGCGCCGCGCAGCACGCCCAGCCGCGCGGCACCCTGCGCGGCCATGGCGCGCAGCAATTCGGCATCGAAATGCGGGAAGGGCTCGGCGGGCTTCCAACTGCGACCGCGCACGACGATGAAGTCATCGATCGCGCGATCCAGCGCGGGACCGGGTGCGGCCACACGCTCGTGTTCGAAATCACGCGCGGCGCGGGCCAGCTTGCGCTGGATGGTGTTGCGCAACGCCGCCGGCCGCGCCTGCAGATAGGCAGGCCAGTCGGCCACGACCTCGCGCCAATTGCCGAAATGCCGGAAGGCGCCGAGTGCCATACCGCCTTCGCGCAAGCCGACAAGCCAAGGCGCCTGGCCGCCAGCCATCGCCTCCAGCCGGATGGGCGGGCCGCCGCGCAGCAGCCCGGCCAGCGCGCGCCCGGCGGCTTGCGTTGGCGCTGCACCCAGCGGCGCCAAAGGACGCCACTCCAGGCTATAGGGCGTGACCATGCCGCGCAGTCGGCGCGCATCGGCGAAGAGCGGCACCAGCATCGCATCACCACACAACGCCAGCACCGGCTCCGCGCCAGCCGGGCAGGCATGGGCAATGATGCTGTCGTACCAGGCGCGGGTGGCGAATACATCGCCACTGCCCGGCGGCGCGAGGAAGGCATCGCACCAGAGCGGCAGGCCGGCGCGGCCGGGACGCAGCAGGCGGCTGTCAGTCGCGCAGCGCATAGACCACCCTTCCGGCCCATTCGCGCAGCGCGAGCCAGCTGGCGCCCCATTGCTCCGGCGCAGGGCGCCAGTCCTGCCATGCGAATGAAGGTGCCGCGCGCGGCAGCACCGGGGCGGGCGTCACGACCAAGCCGGCGCGCGCGAAGGCCGCCATGGCGCGCGGCAGGTGCCAGGCATGCGTCACCAGATAGGCACCATCGATGCCCTGCGCTTGCAGCATCGCGGTGCTGAAGCGCGCATTGCCGCGCGTGTCGGCGGCCAGTGGTTCGACCCATCGCGCGGGGGTGGCGAAATCCTCCGTGAGGCTCGAGGCCATCAACGATGCGAGCGCCGGATCACCGGGCGCAAGCACGCCGCCGGTTACCAGCAGCGGCAGGCCGGTGCGGCGTTGCAGGGCGGCGCCGGCGCGCAGTCTTTGCAGCGTCAGCGCGCCGATGGTGGGGCCGCCCAAGCCGCGCGCGACATCGCCGCCCAGCACGATGATCGCGGCCGGTGGCGAGGCCTGCGCGGGTGTCGTGACCTCGCGCTCCAGCGACCAGCGCAACAGGCCCGCGACCGCGGGCGTGGCCAGCAGCAGCAGGGCGAAGGCCGCCAGTGCCGCGCCCAGCCCCGCGCGGCGCGAACCGCGCGCGGCGGCGAGTGCGAACACCAGGCACAGCAACAGCAGTGCCACCGGCGGCAGCAGCAGCGTGGTCAAGACACCGCCTCCATGCTGCATGCGGGCGTGTCGGCCGCCACGCCAAAGCGCACCTCGCGCCAGGTGCCGCTGCGCCCGCCCATCTCCTCGGAGAAGAAGGCGTAGAATTCATCGAGCCAGCGCAGCAGCGCCTCGCGCTGCGCCAGGTCCCGCACATAGGGTGTGTTGCCCGGCTCCAGCGAGGGCGAGTGATAGGTCAGCACGAAGACCCGATGCCCGGCGGCGAACATCGCGCGCGTCAGGCGCTTGGCCTCGTCGATCGTCATGCCCTCGGGCGTCAGGCGGATGCGCTCCAGCAGGCCCAGGCGCGATGCGACGCCGCTCAGGCGCAGCCGCTGCGACGAAGGGTGGAACAGCGCGGGTGCCAGCCACCCGCCATGCCGGCGCGCCAGGCGCCCGACCAATGCGGCGGAGACAGGGATTTCCATCAGGCTGCGTTCGCGATCGACCCAATAGGGCGCGAGCGAACCACGCCAGAACTCCTCAGGCTGCCGCTGTGCGCCGGGCGGCCAACAGGCGGCGACGGAACTATCCGCGACATAGCCCAGGCGCTTGAGGATATCCGCGCTGCGCAGGCCCACGCCGAAGCGGCCGGTGCGGTAGATCAGCGGGTGGCGGCCGAAGGCTTCGGCCAATGCTTCGGTCAGGCGTTGCGCCTTGGCCAGCTCGGTCGTGACCGGCAGGTTGCCGGCATAGGAGGTATCGTCGCCCACCACTTCGGTGAAGGGCGGCGTGACCCAGGGGTGCAGCTGCGCGCCGACATCGCACAGGCCGCCCTGGTGCAGCTCGCGCAGCGGCGCGCGGCCCGCATCCTGCGCAACGACGGGATAGTCGGTCAGGTAGACGGGCACCACGCCGTGGCGCTCGAAGACGCGATGCGCCAGATGCTGGCTGCGCATGGAGGTGACGTCGCAATTGTGCCGGCAGAAGGGGCGCGACCAGTCGAATGCCTCCTCCGCATCGACCATGGTGACCAGGATGGGCGGCGCCTGTGCCGGCGGCCCGGCGGGTGTGTGGAAGCGCGGGTCGAGGATGGAGGCGGTGCAGCCGAGCGCAGTCTCGGGCGTGCCGGCCGGCGGTGCATGGGCGGCGCTGCCCAGGCCGTAGATGGACAGCGTGCGCGCAGCCACGCTGCGCATGCTGAACTCGCGCGCGACGAGTGCGGCGCCTGCCGCGCCCAGGCGCTGGCGCAGCGCGGCATCGGCCAGCAGCGGCAGCACGGCGGCCAGGTATTGCGCGGCGTCGTCGAACAGGAAGCCGGTTTCACCCGGCAGCACGAAGCCGTCATTCACACCGGGCAGGCGGCGCGCGACCACTGGCAGATGATGCCCCATCGCCTCGGGCACGACGGTGCCGAAGCCTTCCAGGCGCGAGGCGAAGACCAGGATGTCGGCGGCAGCGAACCAGGGGTGCGGGTCGAGCTGTTCGCCGGCGAAATGCACGGCGTGGGTCATGCCGGTCCGCGCGACGGCGGCGTGCAGCGCGGCCACATAGGCGGCCTCCAGCGGCGGCCCCACCAGCAGCAGGTGCACGCGCGGATGCCGCGCGGCGATGGCGGGCAAGGCGTCGATCAACAGGCGCGGATCCTTGCGCGCACAGAGGCCGCCGACGAAGAGCAGCACCGGGTCTGTCGCGCCGATGCCCAGGCGCGCGCGCAGCGCCGCGCGGCCGCCGGGCGCATCGGGCGGCACGGTCACACCGCAGGCCAGCAGGTGGCAATCAGCGGGGCGCGCGGTGAGGCTGAGGTTCTCCGCATGCAGCCGCGGGCTGATGCCGATATACGCGTTGAACAGGCCGAACAGCCGCGCGGCCAGGCCGCGCAAGGCGGGCCGGTAATGGCCGACCAGCACCGGCAGGCTGTCATCGAGCGTGGCCGAGAGAATGAGCCGCCGGCCGGCCAGCCGCGCCATCAGATAGGTCAGGAAATACCAATCCGCATGGGTGCGGAAATGCACCACGTCATAGCGGTGCAGATGCCGCGCGAACCACCAGCACAGCCGCCATTCGCGCCGCATGGCGGAGAGCGCGCGAGGGCTGAGATACACCACGCGGCGCAGCGTGGAGCAGCAGGCTTCGGCGCTGCGCGGGCGCGGCGTGTGGGTGACCAGCAGCTCGTGTTCCACGCCGCCGGCCAGTTCCTGCATGACCGCGCTGCTGCGCTCGAGGAAAACGCCCTCGCCGGTGAAATCCGGGCGGTAGAATTTCAGCACATGCAGCACGCGGCGGGGTGCGGTCATGGCGCGCGCGCCGAATTCGCTGCACCTGGCGCAGGTTCTGGCGCAGGGTCGCGAGCGTGGAGATACGCCAGGACAGTTTCGCCGGATTCGCAGCGCTCGGCGCCGAGTGGCGCGCGTTGGAATCGCAGTGCCCGGGCGCTGGCTTTTTCCAGAGCTGGAGCTGGGTGGGCTGCCTGGCGGCAGAACGCTATCCGCGGCCGGTGGTGCTGCGCGCGATAGAGGCTGGGCGCACCGTCGGGCTTGCGCTGTTCAACAACCGGCGCGGCAGCCTGTGCCTGGCCAGCCATGGCACGGCGGCGCTGGATGCGCCCTTCATCGAGCACAACGCGCCGCTCACCCAGGAGCCCGCCGTGGCGGCGGCTTTGTTGCGAGCGGCCTGGACTCTGCCCGGCATGCGGCGGCTGCGGCTGGATGGCGTGGCGCCCGCGCTGGCCGCAGCGGCTGGCGGCACGGCGCTGCGGGCGCAGGAACGCGTGGCGCCCTGTGTTGATCTCGTCGGGCTGCGCGCGGCGGGGCAGGATTATCTGGCCAGCCGCAGCGCCAATACACGCCAGCAGATCCGTCGTTCGGACCGCTTCTATGGCGGGCCGGCGCTGACCGCCGCACGCGACACCGACGAGGCACTGGCATGGTTCGATGCGCTGGTATCGCTTCACAATGCCAGCTGGCAGGCGCGCGGCCAGCTCGGCGCCTTCGCGACCGACTTCATGCGCCGCTTCCACCATGCGCTGATCACCGAAGCCGCGCCGCGTGGCGAGGTGGAGTTGCTGCGCATCAGCGCCGGCGGCAGCGCCATCGGCCACCTGTACAATTTCCGGCACCGCGGCCGCGTCAGCGCCTATCAGAGCGGCTTCGCGATGCAGGGCGCGGGCAACCAGGGCAAGCCCGGCCTGTCCAGCCATGCGCTCGCGATCGCCCGCGCGCTGGCGGCCGGTGATGCGGTGTATGATTTTCTCGGCGGTGCCGATCGCTACAAGCGCAGCCTGGCCGATGACAGCGCGGTGCTGGTCTGGACGGAACTGGTGCGGCCATGGTCGCTGGCCGGCATCGCCGCGCGCATCCTGCGCTGAGCGCATCATGGCGTGACCTCCCACAGCAGGCGCGGCATCAGGTCGGCGTGCGGCTTGGGCTTGCGCATGCGCATGAAGGCCAGCGCCGCGAAGGGGTCTCGCCAGGCGCGGGGGCGGCGCGCGGCCGGTGCGGCATCGATCCAGAGCAGCGCATGCGCGTCCGCATCCTCCGGCAGCGCGGTGAAGCCGCCGGGGTAGAGCACCGCGCGCAGTGCCTGGCCCTGCAATCGGCCGCGCCCCTGCTGCACCAGGCGACCGAAATGGCGCCACAGGTCATGCGGCCGCCAGGGCTGCCAGGCTGGCGCGTGAAAGGTCGCGGCGGGTTCGACGACAATGCGCTGCGGCTCCCAGCCGCCGCCGCCCGCATCCAGGTCGTGCAGCACCATGCTGCCCACCAGGCCATCGCCACGATACAGGCCCACCGGCAGGCGCAGGCCAAGGCCCGCGATGCGCTCCACGAAGCGGCCGCTGAGCGCGAAGAGCGAGCCATGCAGCCCAGGCTCGGCCACCATCTGCCGGCGCAAGGCAGCCGCGCTGCGGCCAGTGCCGGGCACGGCGGCAGCGGCGCGGGCGGTGGTGTTCAGCGCCAGCGCGGCGTCCAGCCGGGCCAGCGCGTCGGGCGCCACGGCGGCATAGCCATCCACGAAGAAATAGGTGCTGGCGGCGGGGCGCAAGCGATGGATGAACTGGTTGAACGCATTGGCCTTGTCGCCCTGGCCGATGGCGTAGATGCGCCCGCGCAGGCCGCTGTCGCGCAGGCTGCGCATGGCCTCGCGCGCCGTATCATCGGTGCTGCCGTTCAGCAGCACGGTCACATGCAGATGGTGGTGTGAGGCGGCCTGAGCCAGCGCGTGCAGGCAGGCGCCGATGCGTCGCTGTTCATTGCGGGCGCAGACCAGCGCGGACCAGCGTGGCTTGGGTTCCGGCATGGCCATCTCAGCCGCCTCGCGCCGCGAGGCGATGGCGCCACAGGCCGAAGCGGCCCAGCATGCGCAGCATGTCGCTCTCCGCGCCCGCCGGCGCGCCAGCGCCGCGCCACAGCAGCCACAGCGCGGCGGCATAGACCGCCATGCCCATCGGGATCGCGCCGGCCAACAGGCGCGCGGCGCTGGCAGCATCCGGCGGCGGTGCCGCCCAGCCCAAGCCCGCCTGCCACAGCAGCAGCGCCATTGCCGCCGCTGCCAGCACCGGCCTGGCGATGCAGCGCAGCACCGCACTGCCGCGCAGCCGCAGCATGCGCAGCACGCAGCCCACCAGCGCCAGTTGCTCCAGCACCACCGCGATGCCGATCGCCAGCGCCGCACCCGTCACGCCCAAGGCTGGCACCAACGCCAGCAGCAGCACGATGCGCAGCGCCGCCGCCACCAGCGTCACGCCCAGTATCGCGCGCAGCGCGGCGCGCGCGTTGAGCAATGCGCCGCTGACATTGCCCAGCAAGGTGAAGGTGCAGGCCAGGCCCAGGATCGTGATGACGGGCGCGGCCTCCGCCCAGGCCGGGCCGAAGGCCAGCGCCACCAGCGGCCCCGCCACCAGGGATGCACCGGTGCCCGCGGGCAATGTCAGCAGCGCCATCAGTGCCATGATGCGCAGCCAGGCATCGCCGGCCGCTGCGTCGCCGCCGCTGCGCAAGGTCGCGGCGAAGCCGGGCATGCAGGCGCGGCAGATCGGGTCCACCATTTCGGTGGTCGGCAGCACCGCCACCTCCACGCCCACCGCATAGACACCAAGCGGCGCGGGACCGAGCAAGCGGCCCACCACCATACTGTCCGCGCGATCCCGCACCACGGCCGCCAGGCTGATCAGCCACGCCCAGACGGAGATGCCGATCAATTCGCGCCAGGCCGAGAGCGACAGGCGCGGGCGATAGGGGTGCAGCAGATGGCTCATCGCCACGATGCCGGCGCGGTTGGCCAGAATGCCCAGCACCAGCGCCCAATGGCTGTGCCAGCCCCAGGCAACACCCAGGGTCACGCTGATGCCGAGCAGCCGCGGCAGCAATTGCAGCTGGAATTCCTTGTCGAAGGACAAATGCCTTCGGAAATCCGCGATGCCGATATTGGTGGCGCCCGACAGTGCGGCCGAAGCGGCGAGTGCCAGCAGCACATCATGCAGCCGCGCATCGGCGAAGAAGGCAGCGGCCGGCGCTGCCGCCAGCGTGATCAGCCCGGACACCAGCGCGCAGCGCAGCAGGTTCATGGTGAAGGCGGTGTGGTAGAGCGCGGGCGTGGGGTCGCGCGCGCGGACGATCTGGTCCTCGATGCCGATGGACAGGCACACATCCAGCGCCAAGGCGAAAGCCGCCGCCAATGCCACCAGCCCGAAATCCTCGGGCGAGAGCAGCCGCACCAGTACCAGCGTGCTGCCCAGGCCCAGCAGTCGCGTCAGCATCCGCCAGGCCAGCACCCAGCCCGCGCCATGGGCGGTGCGCGCGAGGATCGAGGTCATGAGCGTTGTTCCAGCAGCGCCGGTCGTGCGGCTTCGCGCTGCGCGAGGAAGCCTTGCATCACCAGCAGCTGCCACAGCAGCTGGCCATGGTCGAAGCGCGCGCTCATGTGCTGGGCCAGCAGGGCTGCGATGCCCGCTTCGTCGAACAGCCCGCTATCGGCCATCGGGCCGCGCAGCAGCAGCGCGTGCAGCGCGGGGCCATGCGCGCGCAGTGCTTCGCCGATGGGCGCGGCAAAGCCCTGCTTGGGCGCGGCCAGCACCTCGGCCGGCAAGACGTCACGCAATGCGTCGCGCAGCACGCGCTTGCCCTGCCCGCCCCGCAGCTTCAGCGCTGCCGGCAACGCCATGCCCCATTCGACCAGCGTGTGGTCCAGCAGCGGCGGGCGCACCTCCAACGAGGCGGCCATGCTGGCGCGATCAACCTTGGCCAGGATGTCGCCTGGCAGGTAGGTGTGCAGATCCGCGTATTGCGCGGCGAGCAGCGGTTCGTCGGGGTCGCATTCCTCCATCAGCGTGGCGAAACGCGCGGCGGGGTCATGGCCGTCGAGTGCGGCGCGCAGGCCGGGGGCGAGCAAGGCGCGGCGCTGCGCATGCTCCACCTTGCACAGCATGGCGTAGTAACCGCGCGCGCTGTCCAGGCTCAGTTCGGTCAGCGTGTGGCGCGCGCGCAGCCAGCGGGGTGCGCGGTCCATGCGTGGATAGGCGCGGGCCAGCGCGCCGATGACGGGGCGGCGGATGCGGCCTGGCAGCAGGCGGCGCACGCCCTCGACCAACGCATGCCAGCGGTGGCGGCGATAGCCCGCAAAGACCTCATCGCCGCCATCACCGGACAGCGCAACCGTCACGTGCCGGCGCGCGAGGCGCGAGACAGCCAGCGTGGGCGCGGCCGAGACATCGCCAAAGGGTTCGCCGAAGACGCGCGCGACCTCCAGCGCATCGGCCAGCGGTGCTGCGTGCAGCGCCTGCGCATGGTGCCGCCCGCCGAGCGTGGCGGCGATGAGCGCCGCCATAGGGCGTTCATCCGCGCCGCCTTCGAAGCCGATGGTGAAACTGTCCAACCGCGGCGCGGCGCGGGCGGCGATGCGTGCCACGCCCGCGGAATCCACGCCGCCCGAGAGGAAGCAGCCCAGCGGCACATCGGCCATCAAGCGCAGCCTGACCGAGGCATCGAGCCGCGCAGCCAGCTCGCCCGGTGCATCGGCGGGTGCTGCGCTGACCGCGCGCGGCGGCGCCCACCACCGGATGGGCGGCGGCAGCCCGATCGCATCGCGCGCCAGCACCAGGTGATGCCCCGGCGGCAGGCGCAGAATGGCCGCGTGTATGCTGCGCGGGTCGGGCACGTAGCCCAGCGCCAGGTAGTCATCCAGGCCCGCCGGATCCAGCCGGCGCGACAGCGCGGGCAGTGTCAGCAGCGCCGCGGGCTCGGAGGCGAAGGCAACGGTCCCGTCCGGCAGGCGCGCATAATGCAGTGGCTTCTCGCCCAGCCGGTCGCGCGCCAGGGTCAGGCGGCGGGCGCCCGGTTCCCACAGCGCGAAGGCGAACATGCCGTTCAGGCGGGCCAGCGCCTCCGCCCCCCATTCGCGCCAGGCATGCAGGATGACTTCGGTGTCCGAACGGGTGCGGAAGCGATGGCCCAGGCGTTCCAGTTCCACGCGAAGCTCCGCGTGGTTGTAGATTTCGCCATTGAAGGTCAGCACGGTGCCGTCAGGCCCGGCCATGGGTTGCGCGCCGCCCGCCAGATCCACGATCGCCAGCCGGCGATGGCCGAGGGCGAGGCCGGGTTCGAGATGCCTGCCCTCACCATCCGGGCCGCGATGGATGAGCGCCTGCATCATGCCGCGCAGCAGCCCCGCATCGGGCCGCAGTGGCGAGACGGGATGAAACAGGCCTGCGATGCCGCACATGCGTGCTACGCTGCCCGACAGGCGCGCGCGCCCTGCCGGCGTGGTGCGGCGGAACGGAGGATTCCTGGCTTGGCGATAAAGCCTGAAGACGTGCCGGCCAGTCGTGTCGAGCGCCTGGCCAGGCCGGCGCGCCGCTGGCCCTGGCCTGCGGGCGCGGTGCTGGTGCTGGGGGTCTCGGCGCTGGCCTGGCTGCTGATCGCGATGCTCATCGGCTGGCTTCGGCGCTGAGGGCCATGGCCCGCGCGGGCGAGGCGGGGCGATGCACACGCAGCCATTCCAGCGTTTGCGCCAGGCCCTGGCGCAGGGTGACATGCGCGGTGACGCCCAGCACCTGCCGCGCACGCAGTGGCGAGCCCAGTGAGTCGCGGATTTCACCAAGCCGCGCGGGCAGGTGTTCGAATTGCGCCGTTGTGCCGCAGAGTTCGGCCACGGTCTGCGCCAGTTCGACCACCGTCGTCGCGCGGCCGCTGCACACGTTGAACACCGGCGCGTCGGTCGAGACAATGCGCATCGCGGCCAGCAAGGCGGCCACCACATCGCCGACATGGATGAAGTCGCGCGTCTGCGCGCCATCGCCATAGAGCCTGACCGGCAGGCCCTGGCGCAGCCTGTCGCAGAAGATCGAGATGACGCCCGAATAGGGCGAAGCCGGGTCCTGCCGCGGGCCGAAGACGTTGAAGAAGCGCAGGCCCGCCGTCGGCAGGCCGTGAACATGGCCTGCGACCTTGGCGTGCTGTTCGCAGCCCAGCTTGTCGGCGCCATAGGCCGACAGCGGCGCGGGGTGGGCGGCTTCCTCCAGCGGGCCGGGGGCCTGGCGGCCGTAGATCGCGGCGGAGGATGCATAGACCACCGGCACGCGGTTGGCGCGCGCGGCATCCATCAGCGCAATGGTGGCCGAAAGGTTGGTGCGGTGCGTGCCCGGCCAATCCGTGACACCACGCTCGACCGAGGCGATGGCGGCCAAATGGAAGCAGGCATCCATGCCCGCCAGCGCCTCACGCAAGGCGAGCGGCTGGTTGATGTCGCCCAGCATGAGCCGGGCGCCCGGGGCAAGATTGGCCGCTGCGCCGCTGGAGAGATCGTCGAGCACGCGGACCTGATCGCCCTGCGCGCGCAATGCCCGACAGAGGTGCGAGCCGATGAAACCACAGCCGCCAGTGACCAGTATTTTCGCCATGGCAAAGTCAATTCCCTGATGGTCAACAATATAAACATAGATCGATTACCACCATCCGCCCAGCAATAATCAAAAAATTGCATTCTATTTCGTGCTTACGGCGATTTTGCGCAGGCGATTGCGCGCGGCTCAAGTCATTTTACTTCTACTACCGAATATTGTTATTGAATAACATGGGCGAATGCCTATCCTGCCCGTTGCTTCGCGGAAGGGCAGGACGGCGTGGATATCAGCGTGATCTGCCCGGTGATGAACGCACCCTCGCGCCTGCTGCGCAGCGCCGCGGCCTCGGTCCTGGCGGCGTTGGATGCGGCGCGGATGCAAGGCGAGCTCATCATCATCGATGACGGCAGCACCGAGCCTGCCACGCTGCGCGCCATGGCCTGGCTCGCCGCGCGCGACGGGCGCGTGGTGCTGCGCCGGCCAGGGGCCAATGCCGGGCCAGCCAGCGCGCGCAACCAGGGCCTGGCCATCGCGCGTGGTGCCTGGCTGGGGTTTGTGGATGCCGATGATCTGTGGCTGCCGGACCGCCTTATGGCGGCGCGGATGCTGATGGCGAGCAGCGATGCCCAATGGATCGGTGGGCGGCACCTGTTGTTGCGGCCCGCGGGCAGCGAGGCAGCCCCCAGCCTCGCCGCCGCGATGGGTGGGGGCGGCGTCTTGTGCGGCGCCGCCCTCACCCGTTGCCTGCTGGCAAATTTCTGGATGCATCTGGGCGCCATGCTGGTGCGCCGCGATGTCGCGCGCCGCGCCGGCGGCTTCGCGCCCGGCCTGTTCTATGGCGAGGATGTGCTGTTCATGGCGCGGCTTTCGATACTGGCGCCGCTGCATTGGCTGGATGCGGATCTCTACGCCTGGCGCCGCGCAGGCGGCGGGCTGACGGCCGCATCCGCCAGGCTCGGTGCGCGCTCCATGGCGATGCACGAAGTGGCGGCGCGCGACCCGCTGCTGCGCGGCTTCACGCGCGAATTGCGCTGGGCGCGCTACAGCGCGCTGAAGGGCCTGGCCGTGAACAACCTGCATGCCGGGCACCGCGCCGCGGCTGCGCGCTTTGCTTTGCGCGCCTTCGCGCAGGACCCGCGCGAAGGCCGCGACCTGTGGCGCTTCGCCACACTCTGGCTGCGCGGCGGTGGCGCGCATCGCTACAGCCCGGCCGAGCCATTTGCGTTGAAGGAACACCGATGACCGCATGGGCCACATCGCCACCGCGCATGCTCGCGCTGCGCAGCGCCTGCGCCGGCCTGCGCATGGTGTTCCGGCACGCGCCTTGGCGCTTCGGCAAGCAATGGCTCTGGGACCGCGTGGTGCGTCCGCATATCCTGTGGCGCGACCTGCCGATCGAGGCGCGCACGCGCTTCGGCGCGCGGCTGGAGGGCGGCTTCCCGGATGCAGTCCACGCCTATGTCTATTTCTTCGGCGTCTGGGAACCGGCAGTGACGGCGGTGTTCCGCCAGGCGCTGCGGCCGGGCGATGTGGTGATCGATATCGGCGCCAATGTGGGCCTGCACAGCATGCTGGCCGCGAGGCTGGTGGGGCCGCGCGGACATGTGCACGCAATCGAGGCCTCACCTTGGATTCACGCGCGTCTGCGCCGCAACCTGGCGGCCAATCATGTGCCGAATGTGACCACCTACAACATGGCCGCGACCGCCATGCGCGCGCAGGTGCCGGTCTTTCTGCATGACGCGACCAATCTCGGCGGCACCACCATCCTGGCCGACCAGGCGCGGCTGACCGGCGCACCGCTGGAGGCGATGGTGGAAGGCCGGCCGGTGGGCGAGATCATCCCCGAAGCGGCGCTGCTGGCCGCGCGCCTGATCAAGATCGATGTCGAGGGCGCGGAGTGGCTCGTGCTGCAGGGCCTGCGCGAATGGCTGCCGCGGCTGCGCGCGGATGTGGAGATACTGGTCGAGGTGAACAGCGCCGCATTGGCCGGCTTCGGCGTGGCGGTGACGGAGTTCCTGGCGCTATTCAGCACCGCCGGCTTCGTGGCGCATGAGGTGCGCAACGGCTATGGCAGTGCATTCTACATCGACGCCGCACCCGGCGGCCCGGCACCGCTGGCGCGTGGCGATTTCGACACCGCGGATCTTCTGTTCCGTCGGACTGCGCCGTGATGCCGCCCGAGATCAGCGTCGTGGTGCCAAGCTTCAACCGCGCCACATTGCTGCCCGAGACACTGGACGCGATCCTGGCGCAATCCGTCCCGCCGCTGGAGGTGATTGTCGTTGATGACGGCTCCACCGATGGCACCGCCGCCGTGCTGGCGGCGCGCTACGCCGGCAGGGTGCGCATGCTGCGCATCGACAACGCAGGCGACCTCGCCGCGCGCAATGCCGGGCTGCGCGAGGCACGCGGCAGGCTTGTCGCCTGGTGCGACAGCGATGATGTCTGGCAGCCCGGATTCCTCGCCGCGATGGCCGCGCTGTGGCGTGCGGAGCCCCGCGCCTGTGCCGCCTTCGCCGACTTCACCATCCTGCGCGATGGCAGGCTGGGCACCACGCGCAAATTCGACACCGCGCCGTCCGGCTTCTGGCAGGGGCTGCGGCATCTGCCCGAGGCTGGGCTTGGCGTCCTGGATGCGCCGGTGGTGGCGCGGCTGATCGGCTTTCAGCCCTTCTTCCCCTCCTGCATGGTCACCAGCCGCGCCTTCATGCTGGGCCTGGGCGGCTGGGATGAGACGGTGGGCCGCATCGTGGGCAGTGATTTCGCCACCATTTTGCGCATCGGCGAATATGCGCCGCTCGGCGTGGTGCGCCGGCCGCTGGTGGCGATCCGCAAGCATGCCGGAAACCATTCGGCGGATACGGAAGCGATGAATCTCGGCGATGCCGCCATCCTGGAACATGTGCTGGCGCGGCGCGCATCGCTGGCCCCGCTGGCGCCGCAGATCGCGCGCAGCGTGGCGCGCCGGCGCGGCGATGCGCTGGCGCTGGCCTTCGCGCGCCATGACCACGCGGCAGTCCAGCGCATCTTCGCGATGCTGCCGCA
>JAIXVH010000416.1 GCA_027483125.1 Acetobacteraceae bacterium
GGCATCAAGGGCATAACCGGTTGGACGGGCGCAGCATGCCCCCTCCCCAAACCTTGCCAAAACCCACACCGGGTCCAGGGGTCGTTGACCCCTGGCAGGGTGGGGTCTGGGGAGGGACAGCGTCCCTCCCCAGGGACCGAGCGGACCTCCGGTATCCCCTCACCATCCGGCTACGCCTTGTCCGTCCCGAAGGCGCTGACGAGTTCGTGGATGCGCGCGGGGTCGGATTGTTCCATCACGCGGCGTGCGAAGCGGGCGCAGTCATCGATGTCCAGCGCGCGGATCGCTTGTTTCACGCGAGGGATGGAGGAGGCGTTCATCGACAGGCTGCGGATGCCCAGGCCCAGCAGCAGGGGCACGAGTTTCGGGTTGCCGCCCATTTCCCCGCACACCGAGACCGGCATGCGCATGCGCAGTGCCGCTTCGGTGGCGAATTGCACCAGGCGCAGGACGGCCGGGTGCAGCGGGTCGTAGAGGTGGGCGAGGTCGGTCTCGGCGCGGTCGACGGCCAGGGTGTACATGGCGAGATCATTGGTGCCGATGGCGAAGAAATCGGCTTCCAGGGCGATCGCGTCGGCGGCGAGTGCGGCGCCTGGCGTTTCGATCATGGCGCCGAGCGGCGGCAGTTTTTCAGCGATGTTCTCGCCCCGGCGGCGCAGGCGGCGGGCGACGCGTTCGTAGATGTCGCGGGCCTGCGCCACCTCGGCCGGGATGGTCACCATGGGCAGCATCACGCGCACCGGCCCGCGGGCAGCCACGCGCAGGATGGCGGCGAATTGCTCCTCCAGCAGTTCCGGGCGCTTGAGCAGCAGCCGGATGCCGCGCAGGCCGAGCGCGGGGTTGGGCCCGGCCGGTGGCGGGCTGCCTTCGGCCAGCGCCTCCATATCCTTCTCGCCGCCCCAGTCGAGCACGCGGATGGTCACGGGGTCCTGGCCCATCGCCTCGATGACGGCGCGATAGGCCTCCACCTGGGCGTCCTCATCGGGCAGGTCGTCCCGGTTCATGAAGAGGAACTCGGTCCGCAGCAGGCCGATGCCCTGCGCGCCGGCCTGGGCGATCAGCGGCAATTCCGCCGGGATTTCCATATTGGCCTGCAGTTCCACCACCTCGCCATCGGTGGTCTCGGCCGGCAGGCGGCGCAGCTTCGAGAGCTTGGTGCGTTCGCGGGCGTAAGCCGCGAGCGATTCGCGGGCCGCGGCCAGCGCCCCTTCGCCCGGGTGCAGCACCACCTGGCCGGTGGCGCCATCCAGCACCGCCTGGTCGCCGCGGGTCGCGGCCTCGGTCAGGCCATGGACGCCAAGGACGGCGGGAATGCCGAGCGCGCGCAGCATGATGGCGGTATGGCCATCGGCGCCACCTTCCTCGGTGGCGACGGCGGCGATGCGGCTGGGGTCGAGCAGCGCGGCATCGGCCGGCGTGATTTCCTCGGCGATCAGGATGGCACCGGGGGGGACGTCCTTCAGGCTGCGGAAGGGGGTGGCGGTGAGGGTGCGGATCAACCGGCGGCCGATCTCGCGCACCTCGGCCGCGCGGCGCAGCAGGCCGGCCTTGTCGTCATCCTTCAGCGCCAGGATGGTGGCGGCGATCTCCTCGGCCTCGTCCAGCACGGCGGTCTCGGGTGCGAGCAGCAGGTCGCCGATGCGCTTGCGCGCGCCGCGCAGCAGCCGCGAATTGCCGAGCATCAGGATATAGGCGTCGAGCAGCGGCGCCAGTTCCTCCTGCGCCTCCTCGGGCAGGACGGAGAGCCGGGTCTTGAGCTTGGTGACCTGCTTGCGCGCCGTGGCTGCGGCGGCGTTGAGGCGTTCGCGCTCGGCCTCGACCTGTTCGGGCTTGATGTCCCGGCGCGGGGCTTCGGCGGGCGGTTCGGTGGTGTCGAAGATGGCGCCGATGGCGACACCGGGCGAGACGGCGATGCCCTTGAACACCGTCTCCTTCAATTTGCGCGGGCGCCGAGGGTCAGTCTTCATGGAAGCGCGCCTCGATCAGCGCGGCGACGGCCTCGATCGCTTCCTTGGCGTCCCAGCCTTCGGCGCTGAGTTCGATCTCGCTGCCCTGCCCCGCGCCCAGCATCATCAACCCCATGATGGAGACGGCCGGCACCGAGACACCATCGCGCGAGACAGTCAGATGCGCGGAGTAGCGTTCAGCCACACCCACAAGCTTAGCGGCGGCGCGCGCATGCAGCCCGCGGGAATTCAGGATGGTCAGCCGCTTTCGCAGGACATGCGCCCCCGAGCCGGTCGGCAGCGATTCCCCCATGCGCGGCTAGCCCCCCTTGCAGTCGTCCTTGTGGTGCGCCTGCTCGACACAGGCGGTGATATATTTGCGCCCAGCATCGGCCGCGTGGTCAACCGCCGCAACCAGGGGTTCGCTGCCGCGGATTTTTGCCAGTTTCACCAGCATCGGCAAGTTCACGCCGGCCAGCACCTTCACCTTGCCATTGGCCAGGCTGCTGGCGAGGTTGGACGGCGTGCCGCCGATGATGTCGGTCAGCACCACCACGCCATCGCCCTGGTCCACCGCGCCGATCGATTCGCGGATATCGGTGCGCCTTCCGGCCATGTCGTCATCGGGGCCGATGCAGACGGTCGCGACCGCCTGCTGCGGACCCACGACATGCTCCATGGCCAGCCGCAATTCCTCGGCGAGGCGACCATGGGTGACGAGGACGAGGCCGATCATCGGCGGCCTTGGGTGGGGAGAGGTTTCATTCGGCCTTGGCCATATGGGGGGGCGTGGGGGTGTTTTCGATGCCCTGAGACGTCGTGTTAGCGCTGCGCGGGTCTGCCGGCAATTCCCCCGCGGCGGAGCCGCCAAGCTCACTTCCGGCGGAGCCGCCAAGCTCACGATGCAGCAGTTCAACCTGCCGCTGTGGCGCATCGGCCATGCGTAAGAGATGCTGGTGCAGCGCACAGGCCAGCGCCACCGAGCGATGCTTCCCGCCGGTGCAGCCCAGCGCGATGGTCAGGTACTTCTTACCCTCGGCCTGGTAGGCCGGCAGCAGCCCTTCCAGCATGCCGGTCAGATGCGCCCAGAAGGGCGCGAAGGCCGGGTCGGCCTGGACATGGGCGGCCACATGCGGGTCCTGGCCCGTGAGCGGGCGCAGGGCCGCGACATAATGCGGGTTGGCGAGGAAGCGCAGGTCGAACACCAGGTCAGCCTCGCGCGGCAATCCTTTCGGAAACGCGAAAGACATGATGGTGACCACCAGCCCCGGCCCGCCGGCCTGGCGGAAGCGGCGTTCCAGCCGCTGGCGCAATGCGGGGATCGGCAGGTCGGTGGTGTCGATCAGCAGGTCGGCGGCCGCGCGCAAGGGGGCCAGCAGCGCGGTCTCGCGCGCGATGCCATCGGCGACCGAGGTGCCGAGCGCGCCGCCCGGCGCCAGAGGGTGCCGCCTGCGCGTCTCGGTGTAGCGGCGCAGCAGCACGCCCTCATCGGCGGTGGCGAAGAGCAAAGTGGGGTCGAGATCGGGGCGCAGGCGCAGGCGTTCGAGAATGACCAGCAGCGCCTCGGGCGCGAAGCCGCGGCTGCGGGTGTCCACGCCGACCGCGATCGGCAATGCGCCGTCGCCGAGGGCGGATTCGAGCAGGTTCAGCGGCGGGTTATCGACCGTCTCGAAGCCCATGTCCTCGAGCATGTTCAACATGGTGGCGCGGCCGGCGCCCGACAGGCCGGTGACGATGACGACGGGGCGCTTCATGGCGCGAAGGCGCCGCTGGTTTGGCGCAATTCGCCCAGGGCGGCGCGCAGTGCCCAGGCGCAAAGGGTGGGTGCCGCCGGGTGGGCGGCATCCAGCGGGAATTCGGGCAGCGTGAGGCCAAGGGCGTCGAAGCGCGCGGGTTCGGGCAGGCGGGGCGGCGTGCTGGTCAGCCGTGCGGCGGCGGCGAGGCGTGCGGGCGCATGCGGGATGCCGCGAAAGATGCCCAGGCCGCGCGCTTCGATCATGCCGGCGAGCGCGGCGGGCGCTTCGGCCCAGAGCGCGTCATGGTCACGGCGGAGCTGCACCTGGTCATCAGCCACCAGCGACCACCCTGCCTCGATCAGGCGCAGGGCGAGCAGGGATTTGCCCGCACCCGGAGGGCCGAGCAGCAGCAGGCCCGAGCCTGCGCGGGCGACGCAGGTGGCGTGGATCAGCAGGGTGGCGGGTCCGGCAGGGGCGCGTCACGAGGGCAATGATGGCGTGAATGGGGTGCTGGCGCCAGAGCGGGCCGGTTTTGCTGGACGCGGCAGCGGCAGCCTATTACATGTAACCTAATGTCCGCCACCAAGCCCACCCGCCTGAAGGTCGCCGAGCACCGCGCCCGGCTGCGCGCCCAGGGCCTGCGCCCGATCCAGATCTGGGTGCCGGACATGCGCGCCGCCGGCTTTCGCGACGCCGCCCACCGCCAATCCACCGCCGTGGCGGACAGCGCGGCCAGCGCGGAGGACCAGGCCTTCATCGACGCCATCTCCGCCCTGCCGGAAGGGCAGGGTTGAAGCGCGGCGACATCTGGACCGTGGCGGGGGGTGCGGACTACGCCGGCAAGCCGCGGCCGGTGGTGATCGTGCAGGATGATCACTTCGACGCAACCGAATCCATCACCATCTGCGCCTTCACCACCGACACTACCGAGGCGCCGCTGTTTCGCCTTGCAGTGGCACCCGATGCGCGCAACGGGCTGCGCGCCGAATCGCGGTTGATGGTGGACAAGATCACAACGGTTCCGAAGGCCAGGCTCGGCACCCGCATCGGCCGGCTGGCGGCGGCGGATATGCTGCGCGTGAACCAGGCGATGATGGTGTTTCTGGGTCTCGCGGCCTCGCCGCGCGCCGGTACGAAAGCCCGCTGACAGCGGCTGTTCAAGCGTGCGCCGCGAGGGCATGTGGCGCGCATGGAATTCCGATAAATCGCTGATATGCGCGATTGCCACGCCCGCGCCGGCACCTCCATCGCGCTCGGAAGCAGCTTTTCCCGGATTACAATTCTCCTTCTACAAAAACACGCCACTTGCACGCTCCAAGAACCATCTATCATCATGAGATCTAAATATAATAAAAACTCGCACATTACGGTAAAGAATGCTACCGGAACAGCACCCCAATCTTGAATTTAGTATTCTCTCGCAGAATACTTCATTATTTTCAAATGCGCACGATAGTAAATTTCGCTCAACGAATCGCTCAAACTGCTGCGCCGACAAGCCAGAGTCGCGACTTAACGATAGAAGAGAGATACGTAAGAATCCCTGAAACCTTTCGTTTCTTTCGGCCGTAAATTCAGAATTGGGCGGGGTGGTTTGTATTGTTTCTATGGGAACGGAGCTAGGATGACTGCTAGTCAAACCCCATTGTACATCATCGCGAGCACACGCCGCAATGAACACACACAAACATGCTGCAGCAATAAATCTCAAAGAATTTGCCATGCACCCCTCCCTACTGAGCACGTTCTTCAGTAGTTGCATTGAATATATTTTGAATTATTCGCCGCGTCCGCAATCAATATTCAATATTCAATATTCAATATTCAATATTTCAAAATTTATTGATTGATTGCGCATCGAAAAACGTGTCTGGTACATTTAGTAACACAGACCCAGTTATGCGTTACGGTCAAAAACGGCGGCATTTTCAGGGACCAGCAAAGATCGACTGCCAGCGTCAAATGAACTGGGTAAATAGTCGAATGATTGAAATGCTGTGTCAAGCAGCACCTAGGCGGATCACCCGATCATGATAAGTTGAATGCTTCGCCCTCGGACCTCCCGTAACGCCATACTACTGCGGTCCGAATGCCAGCGGAGCGCTGTCGCAACAGCTCGCCATACTTAGGCCCTTGGCTGCCACCGGCATAAAGGGCAATGGGCGCCCATGGAATTCCAATGGAACGCTGAAGCGCGCGACGGCCAGGCCCGCGCCGGCACATTGCACACCGCCCATGGCCCCGTCGCCACCCCCGTCTTCATGCCCGTCGGCACCGCCGGCACCGTCAAGGGCATGACCGCCGATGGCGTGCGCTCCACCGGCGCCTCCATCGTGCTGGGCAACACCTATCACCTGATGCTGCGCCCGGGTGCGGAGCGCATCGCGCGCCTGGGCGGGCTGCATCGCTTCATGGACTGGCATGGCCCCATCCTGACCGATAGCGGCGGCTTCCAGGTCATGTCGCTCTCGGCCTTGCGCAAGATGGATACCGATGGCGTGACCTTCCAGTCGCATATCGATGGCTCCAAGCATCGGCTGACGCCGGAGCGCTCCATCGAAATCCAGCATCTGCTGGGCAGCACCATCACCATGAGCTTCGATGAATGCACGCCCTACCCCGCCACGCATGAGCAGGCGGCGCATTCCATGCGCATTTCCATGCGCTGGGCCGCGCGCGGCCGGGCGGCATTCCAGCAGCGCCCGGGCTATGCGCTGTTCGGCATCGTGCAGGGCAGCACCTTCGCCGATCTGCGCGCCGAATCGGTGGCCGCCCTGACCGATATCGGCTTCGAGGGATACGCGGTGGGCGGGCTTGCCGTGGGCGAGGGCCAGCAGGCCATGTTCGACACGCTGGACGTCACCACACCGCTGCTGCCACAGGACAAGCCGCGCTACCTGATGGGCGTGGGCACGCCCGATGACATCATCGGCGCCGTGGCCCGCGGCATCGACATGTTCGATTGCGTGATCCCCACCCGCTCCGGCCGCATGGGCCGCGCCTATACCTCGACCGGGCAGCTCAACCTGCGCAATGCCCGCCATGCCGATGACCCCGCGCCGCTGGATGCCGATTGCGACTGCCCCGCCTGCCGGAACCACAGCCGCGCCTATATCCATCATCTGTTCAAGGCGGGTGAAATGCTGGGGCCGATCCTGCTGACCTGGCACAATATCCGCTACTACCAGCGGCTGATGGTGCGGCTTCGCGCCGCCATCATCGCAGGCAATTTCGACCAGGAAGCCGCCGCCATCCGCGCCGGCTGGAGCCAAGCATGAGCACCAAGACGCAAGTGAAGGGCCTGACGCAGCTCGGCCGCACCACGGCCCTGCCAGCCACGCCGGACGAAGCGGTGCTGGAACGCGTGCCCAACCCGCACCCGGACCTGGCCTATTGCGTGCGCTTCGTGGCGCCCGAATTCACCTCGCTGTGCCCCTTAACCGGCCAGCCGGATTTCGCGCATATCGTGATCGACTATGTGCCGCGCCGCTGGATCGTGGAGAGCAAGTCGCTCAAGCAATACCTGGCCAGCTTCCGCAACCATGGCTCGTTCCATGAGGCCTGCAGCATGGATATCGCGCTGCGGCTGAAGGCGCTGCTGACACCGCGCTGGCTGCGCATCGGCGCCTATTGGTATCCCCGCGGTGGTATCCCGATCGATGTCTTCTGGCAGACCGGCCCGGCGCCGAAAGCTGTCTGGGTGCCGGACCAGGGCGTGCCGGGCTATCGCGGCCGCGGCTGAAGCCTGAAGTGTTGAGAGGCCGATTCACCGATCAGGCTGAAGAAGCCTGACCGGATCGGGCTCTGCCCGGCCGCTGGGCGCGGCAAGTCCCGCGCCGCCGGGCAAGAACAGACCCGGCTGCCATCGGGCCGCGTGTTGGGCTGCGTCGGCTCCTCGCAATGCGGGCAGAGGATGGGCTCCTCCCTCATTGCATCGCCCCCTTGTCGGGCAGGGGCTGCATGGCGCGCAGCCGGGCGGCCAGCGCCGCCTGGCCCGCGCGTTCGGCCAGCAGGGCTGCTTCCTCGCGCGCGGCCTCGAACCCCGCGCGGTATCCGGCATAGGTCGCGGCATCGAGCCCGCGCGACAGGCGGGCAGCGATGCGGTCGGTCAGGTCCTGGGCCATGCCGCGGCCATAACCGGGCCTGGACGCGCCGCCAAGCGCACAGCATCCTGCCGTGCAGGGAGAAACAACCATGCAACGCCGCCAATTGCCGCTGCTCTCGGGGCTGCTCGCTGCACCAGCGCTCGCCCAACAGGATTATCCGACACGCGCCATCGCCGTCGCTTCCGGCTACGCCGCCGGCGGCGTGACGGACATCGTCAGCCGCGCTGTCTCGGCGCGGATGGAACGTGAACTGGGCCAGCCCATGGTGGTGGAAAACCGCGTGGGCGCCGCAACCGCGGTCGCCAATACCCATGTCGCGCAGGCGCGGCCGGATGGCTACACGCTGCTGATGGGCACCAGCACCCTGGCCATCAACCCGGCGCTGCAACCGAACCTGACCCCGCGCGAGCCGATGCGCGCGCTCGACCCGATCGGCATGGTCTTCCGCTCGGCCTTCGTGCTGCATGTGAACCCTGCCCTGCCGGTGCGGAATATGGCCGAATTCCTGGCCTATTGCCGGGCCCATCCGGGGCGGGTGAATTTCGGCTCCTCGGGCACCGGGGCGGTGAACCACCTGTCGCAGGCGCTGCTGGCCGCGCGCGCCAATCTGGACGTGGTGCATGTGCCCTTCCGTGGCGGGGCGCCGGCGCTGATCGAACTGCGCGCCGGCCGCATCCAGGCGATGTTCAGCGCCGTGCAGGAAGCGCTGCCGGCCACGCGCGAAGGGGCGACGCGCGCCATCGGCATTTCGTCGGCCACGCGCAACGCGCTGCTGCCCGATGTGCCGCCGGTGGGCGATGCCGTGCCGGGCTTCGAGACGGTGTTCTGGCAGGGCCTCTTCGCGCCCACCGGCACGCCGGCGCCGATCATCGCGCGGCTGGGCACCGCATTGCGCGCAGCCACCACCGATGCCGCGCTGATCGCGCGCATGGCCGAACAGGGCGTGGATATCGTGACCGGTGACGCCACCGCGCTGCGCGACACCTTGGCGCGCGAGACGGTGATGTGGGGCGATCTGATCCGCACCGCCAATATCCGCCCCGAATAACCCAGGGAGATCACGCATGCTCGGCCTGATGCAGGAGCACCCGCTGCTCGTCTCATCCATCCTGCGCCATGCCGCGCGCCACCATCACGGCGCGCGCATCGTCAGCCAGGATCACACCGGCAGCATCACCCGCAGCACCTGGCCCGAGGTGGCGGCCAATGCCGCGCGCGTGGCGCATGGCCTGGCGCGGCTCGGCGTGAAGCGCGGCGAGCGTGTGGCCACCTTGGCCTGGAACACCACGCCGCATCTCGAAATCTATCACGGCGTCTCGGGCATGGGTGCCGTGCTGCACACCGTCAATCCGCGGCTGTTCAAGGACCAGATCGCCTTCATCCTGGCCGATGCCGCGGATGTGGTGCTGTTCATCGATGCCTCGCTGCTGCCGCTGCTGGCGAACATCGCCGATGTACTGCCGCCTTCGCTGCATCATGTGATCGTGCTGGGCGATGGCGAGGCCCCTGCCCTGCCCATTCCCGTGCTCCGCTATGCCGATCTGATCGCGGGCGAGAGCGATGCGCAGGATTGGCCGGTGCTCGATGAACGCGCCGCCTCCTCGCTCTGCTACACCTCGGGCACCACGGGCGATCCCAAGGGCGTGCTGTATTCTCACCGCTCCACCGTGCTGCACGCCATGGCCGGCGTGATGCCCGATGTGTTCGGGCTGCGCGCCGTCGATGTGGTGCTGCCGGTGGTGCCGATGTTCCATGTGAATGCCTGGTCGCTGCCCTATGCCTGCCCGATGGTCGGTGCCTCGATGGTGCTGCCCGGCCCCAAGCTGGACCCCGCCAGCCTGCATGCGCTGTTCGAGGCCGAGCGCGTGACCTTCTCCGCCGGCGTGCCCACCATCTGGACCGCGCTGCTGCAATGGCTGCGCGCCGATCCCGCCCGGCGCTTCACGAACCCGCCGCGGCTGGTCGTTGGCGGCACCGCACTGCCGGTGCCCATCACCGCGGGCTTCCAGGATGAATACGGCGTGCCCATCCTGCACGCCTGGGGCATGACGGAGATTAGCCCGCTCGGCTCCACCAATGCCCGCAAGCCCGAGAATGCCGATTGGTCGGACGCCGAATTCCTGGCCTATTCGCGCAAGCAGGGGCGGCCGCATTTCGGGGTGGATCTGCGCGCATTGGATGGCAACGGCGCGCCCATCGCGCAGGATGACAAGGCCTTTGGCGAGCTGGAGGTGCAGGGCCACTGGGTGGCATCGGCCTATTTCAACCGCGAGAGCGACCCGGCCTTCACCGCCGATGGCTGGATGCGCACCGGCGATGTGGTCACGATCGACCAACTGGGCTGCATCGAGATCGTCGATCGCGCCAAGGATGTGATCAAATCCGGCGGCGAATGGATCAGTTCCATCACGCTCGAGAACATCGTCCTCGCCCACCCCGATGTGCAGCTGGCCGCCGTGATTCCCGCGCATCACCCCAAATGGGATGAACGGCCGCTGCTGCTGGTCGTGCGCAAGCCCGGCACCGACCCCAGCAAGGACAGCATCCTGGCCACCTATGAAGGCCGCATTGCCAAATGGTGGGTGCCGGACGCGGTGGAATTCGTCGACAGCCTGCCGCTGACCGCCACCGGCAAGCTGTGGAAGGCGGAGCTGAAGAAGGCCTGGGCCGATTACCGCCTGCCTGGGTGATGTCAGGCGGCCAGGGCTCTGCCTGTCAGGGCCTGTTGCAGGCGGGCACGCAGCGCCACGGTCAGGTCGTTGAAGACCAGGCCGAGCCTGCCATCGCCGTGATCTGTCGCCCTGGCGGGCAGTTCCAGCCCGGCCCAGCACAGCACCATCATCTCGCCATTGGCCACCGGCGCTGATGCCGCCTCCACCCCGGCACCACCATTGGAGATATCGAGCAGCCGCGCCGTGATCGACACGCCATTCCTGCGGCGCAGGCTCACCATCTGATCCATGGAACTGCGCGCTTCGGAGCGACGATCGACATCGGGCGTCGCGGTGCGCGTCGCGCGGACCAGGCCGCCCTGCAGATCCCGCAAGGCATTGCGCACCTGTTCCGCGGTCACGCGCATCTGCTGGGCTTCCTGCCCGGTCTGCCGGGCGATGCCGGCAATGCCCTGAACACGCGTGGTGACATCACGCACGGCGCTGGCGGAAGCAGCCACGGCGCCCGCGATCTCCCGGGTGGCGCTGTTCTGTTCTTCCATGGCCTGCGCGACCTCGGCTGCGTTCTGGTCCACACTGGCGATGCTGCCAGCGATGCCGCGCACCGCCTCGACCGTCTGCTGGGTGTGCTGGCTCACCTGGGCCAGCTGGGCATTGATCTCCTCGGTGCGGCGGGCCGTCTGGGTGGCGAGGGTCTTCACCTCGCCGGCAACCACGGCGAAGCCCTTCCCGGCCTCGCCGGCGCGCGCGGCCTCGATGGTGGCATTCAGCGCCAGCAGATTGGTCTGGCCGGCAATGTCGCTGATCAGCCGCGCGACTTCCGCGATGCTGCCCACCGCACCCTGCAATTGCTGCATGCTCGCATTGCCAGCCTCGGTGCCCTCCACCGCACCGCGCACGGCGTTGTTCGCCGTCTGCACGCGTCGGCTGATATCGCGGATGCTCGCCGACAATTCATCGGTCGCGCTCGCCACCGTCTCGGCCGCCAGCTGTGCGGCCCCGGCCGCCGCGGCGGCAGCCTCGGTCTCGCGCATGCCTTGCTCCGCGGCATCGGCCATGCGGATCGCGGCCTCCGCCACATCCTCCATCTGGCGACCGACATCGGCCACGGCCGCGCGCGTCTCATGCTCGATGCGATCAGCCAGTTCACGCATCGCCGACGTCCGCGCCTCGGCGGCTGCCAGCATCGATGCCTCCCGCGCGGCTCGCAGCTTCGTCGCTTCGCGGGCATTCTCGCGGAAGACCAGCATGCTTTGCGCCATCTGGCCGATCTCGTCGCGCCGATCCAGACCTGGAATCTCGGTCTCCACCGCGCCATCGGCCAGGCGGACCATGGTCTCGCGCTGGAGAAGCAGGCCGCGGACCACGCGCCGCTGGATCAGCACCGCCGCGCCCAGCAACAGAAACACGCCGGTCAGCGACAGCACGGCCATCATCCAGATGCCGGCGACGCCGCGCGCCTCGGCCGCCTGCACAAGCTGCGATGTCTCGGCAATCTGCGCATCGAGCATGGCGCCGATGCTCTCGGTCAGCGGGTCGACCGCGGGATAGAGCCGCTGCACCACCAGTTGATCCAGCGCGGCCGTGTCTTGCCGTCGCAGGATGTCTCCCAGCTGGCGAACCAGCCCGTCGGCGGCGGCAATGCGCCCGCGCGCATCCTCCATGGCCGTCATGGCGCCCGGCGCCATCTCGCCGCGTGAGGCAGCGCCGCGCACCGCGGTCCAGGCGTCAGCGATCCGGGCCTCGGCACGCCGCAATTCATCGCGCCCCTCGTCCCAGTTCATGCCGCCATTGCGGACCTTGTGCGCGAGATCGACCACGGAGACCGCGTAACCGTCCGACAGCAGCTTGAGGTCGGCGAGGCGACTGGCCGCAGATGTCTGCAGCACCCGAATGGCCTCGGTATTGGACCACAGCAATTGTATGCCGGCAGCACCATTGGCGACGGCTAGAAGCATGCCCGCGCCCAGGACAAGTGGCAGCATCCACGCAATACGCGCGAATCGATTGAACATTTTTGACTCTACCTTGCTCGAAGGTTGGAACCCTGCCCATCAACCCTGAACACATCGTTAAGTCGGTGCTACGATGGATGACGTGTCACCTCTGCGCATCCTCATCCTCATCGCGGGCATCGCCTCCCTCTGCACGCTGCCCATCGCCTTTGGTGCTCTGGCCGCGCTCGAGGCCACGCGCGTTCCAGGCAGCGCGGGCGAGTTGATCCATGCCGGGCAGATCGCACTCATCGCCCTGCCATTCGCCGGCCCATTCGTGGCGCTGGCCGCCTGGCGCGCCCGCGGCGGCTTCGCCTGGCTGCTGGCCATCAGCATTCCCGCGACACCCATCCTCGCCATCGCGGCCATGCTGGTGGGGCAGGCCATGGCCGAGCGCGATGCCGGGCTGCGCGCCGACCAGGCGCCGACCGAGAATGTGGCACTCGCCGCCTTCCTCGCACGGCCCGATGCGCCCGATGTGCTGGTGCTGCGCAGCCGCGGCCTGACCGCCATCCCGCCCGCTGTCTTCGCCGCCCCCTTCCTGCGCGAACTGGTGCTCGAGGATAATGCGATCAGCGCGCTGCCCGATGCGCTGCTCAACATGCCCGCGCTGCGTGTGGTGCGTGTCACCAACAACCCGATCCCGCGTGCCGAGATCGTGCGCTTCGCGCTGGTGCAACGTGCCCAAGGACGCGACATCCGCATCATCCCCTGATGCGAAAGGCATGGAAGAAACGCCTTGCGCCACCCTGCGCGCGGGTCTTGCATGTCGCCATCAGCGAAGGAGAGCGCGATGAAACCCGCCCTTTTGGCCGGAGCCCTGGCCTTGATGGCCAGCACGGCCATGGCCCAGCAACCGCGCGTCCTGCGCATCGCCATGACGGCCGCAGATGTGCCCACAACCTCCGGCATGCCCAATAACGGCTTCGAAGGCATGCGCTTCCTGGGCTACCCGGTCTTCGAGGCACTGACCGCCTGGGACCTCTCGGACCCCGCGCGCCCCGCCGGCCTGCGCCCGGGCCTGGCCGAACGCTGGGAACAGGATGCGGCCGATCCGCGCCTTTGGCGCTTCCATCTGCGGCGCGGCGTGCAGTTCCATGACGGTACGGCCTTCAACGCCGATGCGGTGATCTGGAACCTCGACCGCTTCTTCCGCAATGACAGCCCGCAATTCGACGCCACCGGCAGCGCCATCACCCGCGGCCGCATCCCGGTGCTGGAGAGCTACCGCAAGATCGACGACTTCACGGTCGAGATCCGCACCACGCGCCCGGTCTCCTACTGGCCCTATCTGCAGGTCTATATCCTGATCACCTCGCCGCAATCCTTCGAGGCTGCTGGCCGCGACTGGGCACGCGTGGCAGCCCTGCCGGCGGCCGGCACCGGCCCCTTCCGCATCAGCCGCTTCGTGCCGCGCCAGCAGGCCGAGCTCTCGCGCAACGACAATTACTGGGACAGCGCACGCCGCGCGCGGGTGGACCGCGTGCTGCTGCTGCCCATGCCCGAAGCCACGACACGGCTTGCAGCCCTGCGCTCCGGCCAGGTGGATTGGGTGGAGGTGCCGCCGCCGGACGCCATCCCCTCGCTGCGGCAGGCGGGCTTCCAGATCAGCACCGGCTCCTACCCGCATGTCTGGCCCTGGGTCTTCGCCGCCGGCCGGCCCGGCAGCCCCGTCGCCGATGTGCGCGTCCGGCAGGGGTTGAACTACTGCATCGACCGCCCCGCCATGGTGCAACTGCTCAACGGCACGGCCGAACCGAGCGTGGGCTTCTTCAAGCCCAATGACCCGAATTTCGGCAGCCCGCAGAACCAGTACCTCCTGGACGCGGCGCGCGGCCGGGCGCTGCTGGCCGAAGCCGGCTTCAACGCGCAGCGCCCGCTGACGCTGCGCGTGGGCATCTCCACCTCCGGCTCCGGCCAGATGCTGCCGCTGCCGATGAACGAGTTCCTGCAACAGCAGCTGCAACAGAATTGCGGCGTGCGCGTCGCCTTCGAAGTGGTGGAATGGAACACCCTGCTCGCCGGCCTGCGCGCCGAACCGGGCCAGCCCGCCTGGCTCGGCGCGGATGCGCTGAACATCAGCCTGGTCTCCTCGGATGCGGCGCAGATGGCGCGCTGGTTCATCAGCGCCAACTTCACGCCGCGCGGCTCCAATGCCGGGCATTGGCGGGACGAGGCCTTCGATACCGCCTTCACCGCGCTGGAGACCGAACGCGACCCCGCGCGCATCGCAGGCCTGCTGCGCACCGCGCATGAACGCCTGGTGGACAACCCGCCCTGGCTCTGGATCGTGCATGACCTGAACCCGCGCGCCATGTCCCGCCGGGTGCAGGGTTTCACCCCGCCGCAATCCTGGTTCATCGACCTGGCGACGGTGACGGTGCAGTAGCCGTTCTAGAGCACGTTCCGACCAGCTTGAATCAAGCTGGTCGGAAGACCGTGCTCTAGAAGCATAGCTGCTAGAGCAGCTGATGTCCGATCGGCTGAACCGCGTAGCGGTTCAGCCGATCGGACGCTGCTCTAGGCCGGCCATTGATGGCCGGCCCTTCTGCGCCGATCATGACCGCGCGACACCACAAGGGAACACGCCATGATCGTCGATCTTCGCATCTACACCTGCAAGCCCAACAAGCTGCCCGCCTTCCTGAAGCTCTATGAGGAGAAGGCCTGGCCCTTGCAGCTGAAATACCTGGAGAATTGCGTCGGCTGGTACCAGACCGTGGAAGGCGCGCTGAACACCGTCGTCCATATGTGGGGCTATACCGACCAGGGCGACCGCGAACGCCGCCGCGCCGCCATGGCCGCCGACCCGGCCTGGGGCGAATACCTCAAGGCCGCAGCCGAGCAGGAATTGCTGGTGGCGATGGAGAACCGCATCCTCCGCCGCGCGCCGCATTTCGAAAAGCACCTGGCCGCCAAGGGCTGATCGGCCCTGCCGCCCGTCTCGCCTGCCAATCGGCAGGCGAGATGCTGGCCCGGGCCTCCGGCCTGCCGGGCCTGGCGGTAGTGGTGATCTATTCGGGGTCCCGGGCAGCCCACTCGGGCGCTGGTCCTGGACCTGTGCCGGGTGCGCGACTGGCGGGCGCGGAGCCGGATGCGATCGCCACCGCCTGCATTCTCAGCCGCCAGCATGCTCAAGCAGTCACTGAGCGCTTGGCGCCATCGGCCCAGTGCTGCTATCGCAATCCATAATGCCGCCGCCGCACCTGACAGCGTTGAATGCCCAGGACAAGCCCGTCGAGAGGACGCCGCGGCTGGGTTGGCTGCGTTCGGCCAATCCGCCGCCCAGCCCGCGACCCACGGCATTGGCTGCAGCTGCCAAGGCCAGGCCGCCCGAAGTTCCGCCGACGATCGAGGCCCTGACGCCCCCTCCGCCGGCGCCACCCAGGCCCGCGGCCACCCGGCGCCGCTCCCAGCCGGATGATGAGGACCTGCTCGCGCACCTCCCACCCGCGCAGGTCCCCCTGCGCATGGCTGCCGGCGTGGTGGTCACACCGGATGATGCGCCGGCCGCCGCATCAGCGCCCGCCATGCTCCCCGCCCCGGCGCCCTCTCCGGCGCCCGCCGCGCCAGCCAGCACGGCGCGCAACCCCGCGGCCGAGCGTGCCTATCGCGCCGGCCGCGCCGGCCGCACGCCGCGGCATGCCATGTCGGCCGCCGAACTCGCCGCCTGGCGCGAGGGCGCGATGCAGGCTGGCCGCGCTCGCGACCCGATCTTCGGCGCCCCGCGCGCCTGGTGGTGGGTCGCACTCGCGCTGCTCCTGCTGCAACCGCTGGCCTATGCCGCGATGTGGTCCGGCATGCCCGGCACGGTCGCCGATTTCCTGATGACACCGCTGGGCCGCGAGGCTTGGCTCACGCTCGGCCCGGCCTATGCCGGCTGGTCCTTCTGGGGCCTGGTGTTCGCAGCCGCGCTGCTGCTGCAATTGCTGCGGCCGCTGGAACCGGTGCTGATCCTGCTCGCCGGTGCGTATTGGGTCTGGACGGGCTTGCACCTCGCCCATCTCTCTGGCTGGCTCGCGCAGAATATTCCGCCGTTGCCACTGCCGGGTTGACCCCGCGCGCGGCGCGGCGCGGGAGGATCCGATGACCACCACCGCCTGGCTGCCGCATTCCTCGCATTGGGGCGCCTTTTCGGCGCGCATGGGCACGGCCGGGCTGGAATTGCGGCCGCATCCGGCCGATCCCGACCCTTCGGCCCTGCTGCACAACATGCCCGCCGCACTGAACCACCGCGCGCGCGTGGCGCAGCCCATGGTCAGGCGCGGCTGGCTGGAGCGTGGGCCGGGCCCCGATGCGCGGCGCGGGCGCGATGCATTCGTGGCCCTGCCCTGGGACCGCGCGCTGGATCTGCTGGGCGCGGAGCTGGCGCGGGTGCGGGATTCGCACGGGCCGGGCGCGGTGTTCGGCGGCTCCTATGGCTGGTCCAGCGCGGGGCGCTTCCACCATGCGCAGAGCCAGGTGCATCGCTTCCTGAACATGGCGCTGGGTGGCTATGTGCGCTCGGTCAACAGCTACAGCGCGGGTGCCTCGGGCGTGATCCTGCCGCGCATTGTCGGCACCATGGAGGATGTCGCACGCCGCAACGTCACCTGGGAGGCGGTGGCTGAGCACAGCGAGATCTTGCTCGCCTTCGGCGGCATGGCGCTGAAGAACAGCGCCGTCGCCTCGGGCGGTATTTCCCGGCATGTCGAGCGCGGCGCCATGGACCAGGCGGCGCGGCGCGGTTGCCAGTTCATCTGCATCGGCCCGTTGCGCGACGACCTGCCCGAGGAAGCGCGCGCCGAATGGTGGCCCATCCGCCCCAATACCGACACCGCGCTGATGCTGGCACTCGCCCACACATTGCTGGCCGAAAACCTGCACGACGAGGCCTTCCTGGCCAGCCACACCGCCGGCTGGCCGGTGCTGCGCGATTACCTGCTGGCCGCGCCCGCCAAGACCGCCGAATGGGCGGCCGGCATCACCGGCATCGACGCCGCGCGCATTCGCGATCTGGCGCGCCGATTGGCGGGCAGGCGCAGCCTGATCACGGTGGCGCATTCCCTCCAGCGCGCCGAATTCGGCGAGCAGCCGGTGTGGATGGGCCTGGCCCTGGCCGCGATGCTGGGCCAGATCGGCCTGCCTGGCGGCGGCTATCACTATGCGCTGGGCGCGCTGGGCCATACCGGCAGGCGCAGTGTGGCAGTGCCGATCGCGGCCCTTCCCCAGGGCAGCAATGCGGTGCGCGCCTTCATCCCCGTCGCGCGCATCGCCGACATGCTGCTGCACCCGGGCGAGGGATACGATTATGATGGCCGGCGTTATGCTTATCCGGATATCCGGATGGTCTATTGGGCCGGCGGCAATCCCTTCCATCATCACCAGGATCTGAATCGCCTGCGCCGCGCCTTCGCGCGTGTCGACACGCTGGTGGTCCACGAAAGCGCCTGGACCGCGACCGCGCGCCACGCCGATATCGTGCTGCCCGCGACGCTGACGATGGAGCGCGAGGATATCGGCGGCGCGCCCACCGACCCGGTGCTGATCCCGATGCGGCGATTGGCCGAACCCTTCGGCCAGGCGCGTGACGACTTCGCGATCTTCGCCGCCCTGGCCGCGCGGCTGGGGCGAGAGCACGCCTTCACCGAAGGCCGCGATGTGCAGGGCTGGCTGCGGCATCTCTATGAACCCACGCGCGCGGCGCTGGCCGAGCGCGGCCTGCCTGCGCCTGACTTCGAGGACTTCTGGAACGGCCCTGGCCTGGACCTGCCCTTCGCGCCGGATGATGGCGGCATCCTGCGCCGCTTCCGCGACGACCCCGCGGGCCAGGCGCTGCACACGCCCAGCGGCAGGATCGAACTTGCCTCCGAGGTGATCGCGGGCTTCGGCTATGCGGATTGCCCCGGCCACCCGGCCTGGATCGCGCCCCAGGATGTGCCGCATGCGGCGGCCCCCCTGCACCTGGTCGCGAACCAACCGGCGACCCGGCTGCATTCCCAGCTGGATTTCGGCGCGACCAGCCAGGCCGCCAAGCGCCGCGGGCGGGAGGCGATGCGCATCCACCCCGAGGATGCCGCCGCGCGCGGCATCGCCGATGGCGATGTGGTGCGGCTGTTCAATGCGCGCGGGGCGTGCCTGGCGACGGCGACAGTCAGTGATGATGTGATGCCGGGCGTGGTGCATCTGCCGACCGGCGCCTGGTACGACCCCGAGGATGCGGCCGAGGACGCCCCGCTCTGTGTGCATGGCAACCCGAATGTGTTGACGCGGGATGTGGGGACATCCTCGCTCGCGCAGGGTTGTACGGGGCAGTTGACCACGGTCGAGGTGGAGCGCTTCATCGGCAACCTGCCGCCGGTGCGCGCCTTCGATCCGCCGGTGCCGGCCCTGGCCGCTGAATAGCCGCCGCACGCCGCGCTTGACGCCGCGCCCCCCGGCGCGCTGCACTGGCGCGAAGCAATGGGGGGGACGGATGGCCAGCGTGGTGTTCATCACCGCCGATGGCACGCGCCATGATATACAGGCCGAGGATGGCCTGTCGCTCATGCATGCGGCGACCGCATCCGGCGTGCCCGGCATCGATGCCGATTGCTTCGGCGCCTGCGCCTGCGCCACCTGCGCGGTGACGATCGGCGCCGAATGGGCCGATACCCTGCCGCCGCCCGATCTCGAGGAGCGCGCCATGCTGGCCGAACTGCCGGCCGCCGAGGCCCGCACGCGCCTATCCTGCCAGATCATCGCCTCGCCCCTGATCGAAGGCATCACGCTGCACATCCCGGAGGCCCAAGCCCGATGAACGCCATCGCCCCCATGCCGCCCGCGCCCGATCCTTGGTCCGTGCCGCTCGACCAGCTCAACCCCGGCGACCCACGCCGCTTCGAGGCCAATACCCATTGGGAGGCCTTCCGCCGCCTGCGCCAGGAAGCGCCGGTGCACTACACCGCCGACAGCCCGCTCTTCGGCGCCTATTGGTCGGTCAGCACCTATAAGGAGATCATGCAGGTCGAGAACCGGCCCGACGTGTTTTCCTCCGACAGCATCCATGGCGGCATCAGCATCCGCAACCGGCCGGCCGATCTGCGCCTGCCCATGTTCATCGCCATGGACCCGCCGCAGCATGGCGGGCAGCGCGCCACCGTGCAGCCGATTGCCGCACCCACCAATGTCGCCAAGCTGGAAGCCACCATCCGCGCGCATGCGGTGGAAATCCTGGAAGGTCTGCCGCGCGGCGAGGCCTTCGACTGGGTGGACCGCGTCTCGATCGAGTTGACCACGCGCATGCTGGCCACCCTGTTCGACTTCCCCTTCGAGGATCGTCGCCTGCTGCCCTGGTGGTCGGATGTGGCGACCATGCTGCTCCAGCCCGGCGCCCCTTTGCAGACCGAGGATGAGCGCGAGGCGGTGTTCGTGGAATGCCTGGAATACTTCACCCGGCTGTGGAACCAGCGCGTCAATGCCGAGCCGCGCCACGACCTGATCAGCATGATGGCGCATAGCCCGGCCACGCGGAACATGACCCCGCGCGAATACCTGGGCAATTTGATCCTGCTGATCGTGGGCGGCAACGACACCACGCGCAATTCCATCACCGGCGGGCTGCTGTTCCTCAACCGCAACCCCGACCAATACGCAAAGCTGCGCGCCAACCCCGGGCTCGCCGCCGGCATGGTCAACGAGATCATCCGCTACCAGACGCCGCTGGCGCATATGCGCCGCACCGCCAATGCGGATTTCGAACTGGGCGGGCAGATGATCCGCGCCGGTGACAAGGTGGTGATGTGGTATGTCTCGGCCAACCGCGACCCCGGCTTCATCGATGAGCCGGAACGCTTCATCATCGACCGCCGGATGCCGAAGAAGCACCTCTCCTTCGGCTTCGGCATCCATCGCTGTGTCGGTGAACGCCTGGCCGAATTGCAGCTGCGCGTGCTGTGGGAGGAGATCCTGGCCCGCCTTCCCGAGATCGAGGTGCTGGAGGAGCCGACGCGCGTGCTCTCCTCCTTCGTGCATGGCTATCGCAGCATGAAGGTGCGCATCGCGGCCTGACGCCGAATTGACAGGGCGCGAACGTCAATCCGCCTGAATTGGCGCGCATGACGCTTCCCTGCGGCCCACACATCCGGCTGCCGCCTGGGAGCTGCCGGCATGTCCGCCGCATTGACGCGACGTCTCGAGGCTTTCGCACCCGCACGCGGCGGTGAATTCGCGCGTTTCGCGGGCTTCGTGCTGCTGTGCTTCGCGGCCAGCCGGGCGCTGCATTATGGCGTATACCTCTGGGGCGCGGTGCCGGGCGGGCGGTCCTTCGCGCAGGCGCTGTGCCAGTTCGATTGCGGCTGGTACCTGCACACAGCGACGCATGGCTATGACGCAGCCCCGCACGCACATGATGCGGGCGATGCCGCGAACTGGGCCTTCTTCCCGCTCTACCAGGCGCTGGTCGCACTGGTCGCGGCGCTGACCACGCTGCCGGCGCTGCTGGCCGGCATCCTGCTGTCCAACATGCTGGCCATCGCGACCTGCCTGCTGGCCTTCGCCTATTTCGACAGCGCGGCCGCGCGGCGCTACTTCGTGGTCATCCTCAGCTTCGCGCCATTCTCCTTCTATCTGAACGCGGTCTACACCGAATCGCTGTTCCTGTTCCTGGTGATGGGCGGGCTGGTGGCGCTGAAATCGGGCGCCTTCCTGCGCGCGGGCGGTTGGGGCTTCCTGCTCTCGGCCGCGCGGCCGGTCGGCGTGTTCTTCTGCTTCGCCATGGTGGTGGCCATGCTGCGCGAGCATCTGCGCGCGGGCGGCCGGTGGCTCGCCTTTCCCGCCCATATGCTGCGCCGGCCCGACCTGATCACCGCGATCCTGTTCTCGGTCTCGGGGCTGTTCGGCTTCATGGTCTATCTGCACTGGCACATGGGTGATGCCTTCGCCTTCTCCCATGTGCAGCGCGCCTGGGGGCGGGAGATCGGCAATCCGCTGGCGGTGCTGTGGGATGCGCTGGGCGCGAACGACCTCTCGCTGTTCCTGGCGCGCGACCATTCGCGGCAATGGTGCGCGGCCTGGACGCTGCTGTGGTTCGCGCTCGCGGGCGTGCTCGCGGCGCGGCGGATGTGGCCCGAATGCATCTTCGCGGTGTTCTGCCTGGTGGTGCCGCTGGCCACCTCCATCCAGTCCATGCCGCGCTACGGCTTCGGCGTGGCGCCGCTGCTGATCGCCGCCGCCCTGGTGCTGGAGCGTCTCTCGCCCGGCCCGCTGCGCGCGGGGCTGGTGCTGGCCGCGCTGAACATCCCACTGCTGGCGATGTGGTTCGCTGGTCACGGAGGCCTGATATGATCCGCCGCCTGCCCTGGTACCTGGCCGCGCTGATGCTCGCGGGCTTCCAGCTCTACGCGCTGTATCTGGCGCGCAACCCTGCGGTCGACATCGACTACCGCAACTACTTCATGACGCGCAGCAGCGATTGCTGGCCGCGCGCGGTGCAGGATGTGGCGGTGATCGGCCAGCCGGTGCGCGTCTCGGCCAGCGGCGCCTTCCTGGCCTGCGGCTTCGCCCGGCCCTTGGGCTGGGGCCGCTGGACACAGGGCAATGAGGCTAGGCTGCGGCTGCGCTTCACGCCAACCACCGAGCCGCTGGTCTTCCGCTTCGCCGCCATCGCCCGCGCGCCGGTTGCGGTCGAAGTGCTGGTCAATGGCATTATCGCGCAGCATGTCGCGCTGCAGCCGCAGGGCGGCGTGTTCGATGTGGCGCTGCCGGCCGGCACGGTGCTGGGCGGCCAGACGGTGATCGCCTTCCGCTTCGCCGAGGAAGCGCCGCCGATGGGCCTGCAATGGTTCGCGTTGGAACGCGCGAACTGACAGCTACTGCGCCCAGCGCGGGAAGGGATCGGGCAGGCTGCCCCATTGGCCGGCCTTCATCTCGGCCGGTGTCAGCAGGCAAGCGTTGAGTGCGGCGCGCAGCCGCTCCTGATCCATCTCCACACCGATGAACACGATCTCCTGCCGGCGGTCGCCATAGGGCTCGAGCCACAGGCCATCGAGCATCTCGCGCCAGGTCATGTCCTGCGGCCATTGCGCCTCGTCGATCGCGGCCCACCAGAAGCCCGCACCCTCATGCTTGCCGGCGCGGCCGGCCAATTGCCAGCTGCCCACCCAGGCCATGCGGGTGGCCAGCCAGAAGAAGCCCTTGGCGCGGATCACGCCGGGCAGGTCGCCTCCGATCAGCGCCTTGAACCGGCCTGGGTGCAGCGGGCGGCGGGCGCGCCAGACGAAGCTGGTGATGCCGAATTCCTCGGATTCCGGCAGGTGGTGGCCGGACAGCGCCTGCTGCCAGCCGGCGGCCGCTTGCGCGCGGTCCATGTCGAACAGGCCGGTGCCCAGCACCTGGTCCAGCGGCAGCTGGCCATGTTCGGTCGCAACGATCCGCGCGGTCGGGTTGAAGGTGGCGAGGATGGCGGTCAGCCGGCCGAGCTCCTCGGGCGTCACGCGATCGGTCTTGTTGACCACGATGACATCAGCGAATTCCACCTGCTCCACCAGCAGATCCACCAGCAGGCGCTGGTCTTCCTCGCCAGCGGTCTGCCCGCGCTGGCGCAGCGTGTCGGCGCTGGAATAGTCATCCAGGAAGGCCTTGGCATCGACCACCGTCACCATGGTGTCGAGCTTCGCGATATCGCCCAGGCGAAAGCCGTCCTCCTGGCGGAAATCGAAGGTGGCGGCGACCGGCATGGGTTCGCTGATGCCGGTGCTCTCGATCAGCAGCGCGTCGAAACGGCCTTCGGCGGCGAGGCGCGAGACCTCCTTCATCAGGTCCTCGCGCAGGGTGCAGCAGATGCAGCCGTTGGAGAGTTCGACCAGCTTCTCCTCGGTGCGCGACAGCGCCCCACCCTGCGCGACCAGCGCGGCATCGATGTTCACCTCGCTCATGTCATTCACGATGACCGCCACGCGCTTGCCCTCGCGATTGGCCAGGACGTGGTTGAGCAGCGTCGTCTTGCCCGCGCCCAGAAAGCCCGACAGCACCGTCACCGGCAGGGGATCACGCGTCATGATGGAACACCCCCGGTTCGTCGCAGCACAGCAGCAGCCGCGGGCCTTCCTGCGTGCGGGTGATGGGCGGGCTGCGATGCAGGCAATGCGCGCCCGCCAGCTTGCGGCCACGAAACATCGCCACCCCGCACAGCGGCGCGCGCGAGACCTGGCACAGTTCCGGGTCGCCCATGCACCATTCCGTGCCCGCGCCGGCATAGGTGCAGAGCATGCGGTACCCCACGGCATCGACATGAAAGCGCCGGCAGGCATCGCCGGTCACCGCCTCCAGCCGCAGCCGCACCTGGTCATGGCCGGTCATGGCGGCAAACAGCGTGCCCAGGCGGTAGATATCGGCGAGCAATTCCACGGGCACGCGCAGCGGCAGCTTCTCGGCCAGGCGCTCCACGGCCAGATCGGGCCTGGCCTCGGCGATGGCCGTGAAGGGTGCGCGCACCAGCATGGGGGCCAGCATCGCTTCCCACCCTTTCGGCACATCGCGCAGCCAGATCGCCAGCGGCACATCCGGGCGCAGCGCGGTCAGCAGCACGCGTTCATCGGCGCTGATGGCGGCATGCGGAGCGACCGGGGTCGCGCCCACTTCGTCAGGGGCGAAGACTTCGCAAAGGAACGACATGCTGGACGTTATAGTATAACATTTAGTCCGCCGCCAAGGCCTCCGCGAAGATGGCCGGATCAGCATTGCCGCCACTGACCACGACGCCGATAGCATCGCCCTTCACCTTGCCCGCCAGCACCGCTGCCAAGGCCACGGCACCGCCCGGTTCGACCACGATCTTCAGATGCTCGAAGGCCATGCGCATGGCGCGGAACACCTCTGCCCGCGTCACCACCACGCCGCCCGCCACACGCGGCGCGTTGACGGCGAAAGTCATCTCGCCGGGCATTTTCGACAGCAGCGCATCGCAAAGGCCTTCGCCGGCGCCGTCATTGGCCAGGCGCGTGCCTTCGCGCAGGCTGCGGCCGTAATCATCCCAACCCTCGGGCTCCACCGCCCAGACGCGCGCGGCGGGCGCGAGTTCGGCCATGACCAGCGCGCAGCCGCCGAGCAACCCGCCGCCGCCAGTGCACACGGCGAGCGCGTCCAGCGGCGGCGCATCCTCCAGCAGTTCCAGCGCGAGCGTGCCCTGCCCCGCGATCACATGCGGGTGGTCGAAGGGCGGCACGAGGACTGCACCGCGCGCGGCTGCGATCTCACCTGCCAGCGCATGGCGGTCCACGCCATGACGGTCGAAGGGGATGATCTCCGCACCCCAGCGGCGCGTCGCATCCACCTTCACGACGGGCGCATCGGCGGGCATGGCGATGGTCGCGCGCAGGCCGAGCAAGGCGGCCGCGCAGGCCACCGCCTGGCCGTGATTGCCGGAACTGTGTGTGACCATATGCGTGCCGGCCGGCAACTGCATCGCCGCGTTCAGCGCGCCGCGCAGCTTGAAGCTGCCGGTGCGCTGCAAAGGCTCGGGCTTGATGAAGACGGCGGCACCCACAGCGTCATCGATCGCGGGGTGGCGCAGCATCGGCGTGCGGCGAATATGCGGCGCGATCCGCGCGGCGGCCGCCCGCACATCGGCGAAGACCGGCAGCATCAGGAAAACCTCCGCGGATCGACCAGCGCCACCGCATCCTCGGTGCCTGGTGGGGGCGCTTCGTCGCGGATCTGGGCTGCGATCAGCATGCCGGCGGCGGGTGCGGTCTGGATGCCATAGCCGCCCTGCCCGCACATCCAGAAGAAGCCCGGCAGGCGGCCTTCCCCGATCACCAGCGAACGATCCGGCGCGAAGGTCCGCAGGCCCGCCCAGCTGTGTTCCACGCGCTGCACCTCGATATCCAGCGCCTGCTGCATGCGGTCCACGGCGATGGCGATATCATAGTCATCGGGCCAGGCATCCATGGGTTCGCAATCGGTTTCGTCCGCAGGGCTGAGCATGATCTTGCTGCGCGCCTCGGGCCGCGCATACCAGCTGTGGCCGACATCGCCGACCAAGGGCCAGCCGCGCACGTCGAAGGGTGCGGGGTCGATGATGCAGGCGGTGCGGCGCTTGGGTTGCAGGCCCACGCGCGGCTCGCCGGCAAGCTCGGCCACCACATCGCCCCAGGCGCCGGCGGCGTTGACCAGGGTGGGTGCCGCATGCACCTCGCCGCCCTGGGTTTCGGCGTGCCACAGGCCGTGCTCGTGCCAGATGCGCCCGGCGCGATGGCGGAGCGCAATGCCACCGCCGCGCGCGCGCAGCTGCTTCAGGTAGCCAGCATGCAAGGCGGCCACCTCGATGTCGAAGCAGTCGGTCTCCAGCGCCGCGCCGGCGGCGTAGCCATCGCGCAGCGCGGGCACCATCTCCTTGGCGCGGGCCGGGCTGATGCGCTCGATCACCGCGCCGCCCGAGAGCAATTCCTCCAATGCGGGAAGCTGCTCGGGCGGCGCCAGTTGCAGCACCGGGCGCGGCGAGGCCAGCGGCGTCTCGGTGAAGCCCGGCGGCGGATTCTCGAAGAAATCCTTCGACGCCGCAGTCAGGATCCGGACATCCTGCGCGCCGTAATTGCGGATCCAGATCGCGGCACTGCGCCCGGTGGCGTGGTAGCCTGCGGTATCCTCCGCCTCGAGCAAAATCACCTTGTGGGTGGCGGCCAGGTTGGCCGCGGCGGTCGCACCCGCCATGCCGGCGCCGATGATCAGCACATCGGCCCGTTCCGCGATCATTGCCAAAACCTCATCCTTCATAAGTGTTGCACGGCGCCCGCCGCGATGCGTAGGCTTGCCTCCAGCGGCAAAGAACCGCGCGAATAATCGCATGAGGAGGTCCAGAATGTCCAAGCTTGAGGTCACACGCCGAGCCGCGCTCGGCGCGGGTGTCGCAACGGTCGGCACGCTGTCCGCGCCGGCGGTGTTCGGCCAGCCCACCACCACGATCCGTTGCGGCTTCTGGGACCATTGGGTCCCCGCCGGCAATGACGTGCTGCGCCGGCTTTGCGCGCAATGGGGTGAGCGCAACCGCGCCAACATCAATGTCGATTTCATCACCTCGGTCGGCAACCAGAACCTGCTGACGATCGCCGCCCAGGCGCAGTCGCGCTCCGGCCATGACATCCTGTCCTTCCCGACCTGGGAGCCGGCGGCGCATCAGCGCATGCTGGTGAACGTCGATGACGTGATGGGCAGGCTGACCCGCAAATACGGCCCGGTCACACCGGCCGCGGAGTATCTCGGTAAGCCGGGCGGCAACTGGGTCGCGATCCCGGCCGTGTCGGGCACGCAGATGAAGCCCGCCTGCGTCCGCTTCGACCTGATGCAGCAGCATGCCGGCATCGATATCCGCGCCATGTGGCCCGCTGAAAACCGCGCTGGCCCCGGCGCCGATACCTGGAACTGGGACACCTTCGCGCGCGCCGCCGAAGCCTGCAACCGCGCGGGCGTGCCGTTCGGATTGCCCATGGGCAGCTTCACCGATGCGGTGGATTGGCTGGGCGCGCTCTTCGCCAGCTACGGCGCCAATGTGATGGATGAGCGCGGCAACATCACCGTGCGCAACAACGCCAATCTGCGCGCCGCGGTGGACATGGCCGTGCGCATCTCGCGCCAGCTGCCGAACGACGTCTGGGCATGGGATGACGCATCGAACAACCGCGCGCTGATTTCCGGCCGTTCGGCGCTGATCTTCAACCCGCCTTCGGCCTGGGTCTCGGCGCGGCGCGACAACCCGGCGGTGGGTGCGCAGTGCTGGACGGTGCCGGTGCCTTCGGGGCCGCAGGGGCGCTTTGTGGGCTACCTGCCGTATTTCTGGGGCATCTGGAACTTCTCCCGCGTGCAGGGGCCGGCGAAGGAATTGCTGGAATTCCTCTCCGACCGCGAACAGGCGGATGCGCAGACCAGCACCAGCGCCGGCTATGATATCCCGCCCTTCCTGTCGATGAACGACTTCAATGTGTGGTCGACGGAAGGCCCGCCGGTCGGCACGGTGTACAATTATCCGCTGCGCGCGCACCACAATGCGCGGACTTCGGTGGCCTTCGCCCCGGCACCGGCGAACCTGGCGGTACAGGCCTACAACCAGGCCCTGAACACCAAGCTCATCGCGCGCATCGTGCAGGCGAATGAGAGCGTGGACCAGGCCTTCGGCTGGCTGGAGCGCGAACTGAACACCATCCGCCGCGGCGGCTGATGGCATGGGTCTGATCGCGTCAGGCTGCGCCGCAGCCTGACGAGTGAAGCAACCCCGCAACGCCGGGGCGGCGCCGTGCCGCCCTCTTCCCGCCCGGAGATCACTGAATGGCCGACAGCATGTCCGCGGCAATCCCCGCGGTGGCGCAGCCGCGCAGCAGCAGCCTGCAAAAGCTGGCGCGGCGGCGTTCCTCCATTGCCTTCCTGATGACCCTGCCGCTGATCTGCGTGATCCTGGGCCTGGTCGTCTATCCGGCAGGCTACGCGATCTATCTCTCCATGCTCAGCCGGCGCATGGATGAATTCGTCGGCCTCACGCAGTACGACATCCTGATCGAGAACGACACCTTCTGGCTGGTGGTGTTCCAATCCTGCTTCTTCGCCGTCACCGCCGTGATCGCCAAGGCCGCGATCGGCTTCTGGCTCGCGCATATGCTGCATCACATCCCGACCAAGGGTCAGCGCAAATGGCGCGGCATGCTGCTGGTGCCATGGGTGATCCCGCCGGCACTCTCCACGCTGGGCTGGTGGTGGATGTATGATCCCACCTATTCCTCGCTGAACTGGATTCTGGCGATCTTCGCGGTGCCCGCGGTGCCCTGGCTGGGTGAGCCCTGGTGGGCGCGTGTCTCGGTCATCATCGTCAATGTGTGGTACGGCGCGCCGTTCTTCATGATCATGTATCTGGCAGCGCTCAAAAGCGTGCCGGAACAGCTCTATGAAGCCGCCGCCATTGACGGCGCGTCATCCTGGCAGCGGCTGCGCTACATCACGCTGCCGATGATGCAGAACATCATCTCCATCACCGTGCTGTTCAGCCTGATCGTGACGTTTGCGAATTACGACATCGTCCGCGTGCTGACCAATGGCGGCCCGCGTGACCTGACGCATCTGTTCGCCACCTACGCCTTCCAGGTGGGGATCCTGTCGGGGAACATCCCGCGCGGTGCGGCGGTCTCGCTGTTCATGCTGCCGCTGCTCGCGATCTTCGCCTTCTTCATCCTGCGCGGCGTCAACCAGCGCAACAAGGAGATGATGTGATGCAGGCCGCCACCATGGGTCGCCGCTCCGGCAGTTTGCGTGCGGAACGCCGCTGGGCGCTCTGGACCGCCTATGTCTCGCTGATCATCGCCTGCGTCATCTTCCTGATGCCGCCGGTCTACATGCTGATCACCTCGCTCAAGACCAATGCGGAAATGGCCAATCTGCAGGGCAACCCGTGGATCGTGCTGAACCCGACGCTCGAGCATTACCGCGCCATCGTGGAGAACCCGCTCTTCCTCACCTTCTTCTGGAACAGCATCAAGGTCACGGTGGTGACGGTGATCCTGTCCATGGTGATTTCGGTGCTGGCGGCCTTCGCGCTGGCGCGCATGCGCTTCTGGGGTTCGCAATGGCTCGCGACCGGCGTGTTCCTGACCTACCTGGTGCCCGACACGCTGCTGTTCATCCCGCTCTACCAGATCGTCGGCGGGCTTGGGCTGCTGAACAACACCTGGGGGCTGGTGCTGGTCTATCCCACGCTGACCGTGCCCTTCTGCACCTGGATCATGATCGGCTATTTCGCCTCGATCCCGAAGGAACTCGACGAAGCCGCGCTGATCGATGGCGCATCCTGGCCGCAGATGCTGATCAAGATCTTCATCCCCGTCGCACTGCCGGGCATCATCGCGGCCACCATCTTCGCCTTCACCGTGTCTTGGGCGGCCTTCGTCTACCCCACGGCCTTCATCACCACGCCCGACCAGATGCCGCTGACCATCGGCGTCGTCTCCACGCTGGTGCGCGGTGACACCTTCGCCTGGGGGCAGATCATGGCAGGCGCCCTGCTGGCCGCACTGCCGCCGGTGATCGTCTACGCATTCCTGATGGATTACTACATCGCGGGCCTGACGGCCGGCGCAACCAAGGGTTAGCCCGTCCGACCGCCGCAGCGCCGGATGGCGCGAAGGCGTGAATCGGCCGGGCCAAAGAAGGATACGCTGATGGCCAATGTTTCTCTGCGCAATCTCGTCAAGGAATATGACGGCGGCGTGCAGGCCGTGAAAGGCATCAACCTCGATATCCAGGACCATGAATTCGTGGTCCTCGTCGGCCCGTCGGGCTGCGGCAAGACCACCACGCTGCGCATGATCGCGGGGCTGGAGGAGATCACCAAGGGCGAGGTCGATATCGGCGGCAATGTCGTCAACGACGTCCCGCCGCGCGACCGCGACATCGCCATGGTGTTCCAGAACTACGCGCTCTATCCGCATATGTCGGTCTACGAGAACATGGCCTTCGGGCTGACCTTGCGGAAATTCGCGCGCAGCGAGATCGACAAGCGCGTCAAGAACGCAGCGCGCATCCTGGACATCGAACCGCTGCTGGAACGCAAGCCCAAGGCACTCTCGGGCGGGCAGCGGCAGCGTGTGGCGATGGGGCGTGCCATCGTGCGCGACCCCAAGGTCTTCCTGTTCGACGAGCCACTGTCCAACCTCGACGCCAAGCTGCGCGTGCAGATGCGCACCGAGATCAAGAAGGTGCACCAGACGGTGCGCACCACCACCGTCTATGTCACGCATGACCAGGTGGAGGCGATGACGCTGGCCGACCGCGTGGTGGTGATGAACCACGGCATCATCGAGCAGGTGGGCCCCCCGCAGGAGCTGTATCACAACCCGGCCACGCGCTTCGTCGCCGGCTTCATCGGCAGCCCGGCGATGAATTTCCTCCATGCGCGCGTCGAGAATGACGCCGTCCATCTGACCGATGGCACGGTCCTGCCCATCCCGGAATCGCGGCGTGCGCGCTACGCCAACGCTGTGGGCAAGCCGTTGCTGTTCGGCATCCGGCCCGAGCACCTGACGGACCACCGCCCGCATCTGCCGGGCCGCGCCGACCTCATCATCACGCCCGAGGTGATCGAGCCGATGGGCATGGAGACGATGGTGCATTTCCACCTGGGCGATGCGCGTGATTGCTGCGCCCGCTTCGAGCCGACCGTGCATGTGGAGCCGAACGTGCCCATCACGCTGACGGTGGACATGAACAACATGCACCTGCTGGATGAGGCGACGGGCAAGGTCCTATAGGCGGCGCCGATCGGCGCCATCGCGGGGGTGGCTTGGACGTTGCGGCGTCTTCGGGCCATCCTGGGCGCAGCCGGCCATTTCACCGGCACGAGAAGAACGGACCCCCTGATGCGCCTCCCGCTCACCGCCGCCGCCCTGTTGATCGCCACGCTGGCTGGCCAGCAGGCCCAGGCGCAATCCTCCTATGTCTGGCAGGGGCAGACCCTCCAGTCGGCGGGCCTCACCACCAATGGCTGCAACCTGCGCGTGCCCATGGCCACGCATAGCGGCAGCCTGGGCCTGAACAGCATCTTCGTCTCGGTGATGAACCGGGGCACCGCCGCGGTCCGGATCACCGCCGATGTGGAACTCAGCGGCAACAACACCCGCAAGAGCGGCCCGATCACCGGCATCATCCAGCCCAATTCGGCCATCACCTCCATGCAGGCCTTCAGCCCGGGCGGCACCACCCGCGAGGGCACGACGCTGCGCGTCCGCATCACGAGCTGCACGCCCCACACCTCCTGAGGCGCGAGGCCGCGGGTCTGGACGCCGCCGCCCGGCAGGGGCAGTTTCCCTGCCGAGCGGAGGACAGCATCATGGCCGAACCAGACTACGTCTATATTCCCGAAGCGGAGCTGGAGAGCTTCGTCACCCGCATCTTCACCGCCTCCGGCTGCGCGCCGGGCGAGGCGGCGCGGATTTCCAACCATCTGGTCGGTGCCAACCTCGCGGGGCATGACAGCCACGGCGTGGTGCGCGTGCCGCGCTATGTCGAGTGGCAGCGGGCTGGTCATGTGCTGGCGGGGCAGGAGGTGGAGGTCGTCACCGATGGCGGCGCCTTCGTGCTGCTCGACGGCAAGTTCGGCTTCGGCCAGACGGTGGCGCAGCAGGCCACGCGGCTGGGCATCGAACGGGCGCGCGCGCAGGGCGCCTGCATCGTGGGCCTGCGCAATGCCGGCCATATCGGCCGCACCGGCGACTATGCCGAGATGGCGACGGCCGAGGGCCTCATCTCCATCCATTTCGTGAATGTCGCGGGCTCGGTGCTCGTGGCGCCCTTCGGCGGCGCGGAACGGCGCTTCTCGACCGCGCCCTTCTGCGTCGGCGTGCCGCTGCCCGGGGGGCCGGTGATCCTGGACTTCGCCACCTCCTTCGTCGCCGAGGGCAAGGTGCTGGTCGCCTCCAATGGCGGCAAGGCGCTGCCGGAGAACGCGTTGATCACGGCCGATGGGCAGATGTCGGGCGATCCGCACACGCTTTATGGCGAATACCCGCCGGTGGGGCCGCGCAACCCGTCCAACGGCACGGGCGCGATCCGCGCCTTCGGCGACCACAAGGGCAGCGGCCTGGCGTTCATGTGCGAGCTGCTGGCCGGCGCCTTCA
>JAIXVH010000319.1 GCA_027483125.1 Acetobacteraceae bacterium
ATCACATCCACGCTTTCGGTGAAGGCGGGCTCGATCGCGCCGGCGCGCGGATTGGCGCCGGCATCCTTGATCACCAGCGGGATGCGGAAGCTCTCATCATGGTAGCCTATCTTGCCGAGCAGCCAGTGATCGCCGAGCTGCTCGCCATGGTCGGAGGTGAAGATGACCATGGTGTCGTCCCACTGCCCGGTCTCATCCAGATGCGCGAAGACCTGGCCCAGGCAGTCATCGATCTCGGAGATCAGCCCGCAATAGGTGGCGCGCAGCTGCGCGATCGCCGCCTCCTCCAGCAGATGCGCGGGGCCGCTGCCGCCGCGGAAGAAAGACCCCTGGGAGATGGCGCGCAGATAGTAGTCCAGCAGCGGGTGCTGCGCCGCTTCTTCCTGCCAGGTGGCCCGGCGATGCGGGCGCGGCATGTCCTCGGGCCGGTACATCGCGTGGAAGGGCGCGGGCGCGATGAAGGGCGGATGCGGGCGGTAATAGCCCAGATGCAGGAACCAGGGGTTGTTCCCCTTGCCCTTCAGATAGGTCAGCGCGCGTTCGGTGAAGAAGGCGCTGTCCGACAATTCGCGCGGCAGGCGGGAAGGGCGGTCGGTGACACCGGGTTCGGCGTCCATGCCTTCGGGCAGCCAGACATCCTCGCGCTTCTCGGGCAGGGTGTAGCCCTTCTGCGCGAGCCAGCCGAAATAGCCGTCCATCTGCGGCTCGAAGGCGCCGACACTGCGGAAGCCATCCATCAGGTCGCCCAGCGTGGTGAAGCGCGGGTCGCGCGGGCCGGTGGTGCGCGGGTCGGGCGTGGTGGTGGTGTAGCCGATCAGGGCTGGGTCGTAGCCGATCAGCCGCAGCGCCTTGCCCAGGTTGGAATGGCGCGCATCCAGCGGCACCGTGTTCTGCACCGCGCGATGGTTCATCGGGTACAGCCCGGTCAGCAGGCTCGCGCGGGCCGGGCCGCAGGGCACGGTGGTGGTGAAGTGGTTGCGGAAGGTCACGCCCTCGCGGCACAGGCGGTCGAGATTGGGTGTGCGCAGGAAATCGGCGCCCAGCGCTGGCACGAAATCGGCGCGCCATTGGTCGACCACGATCAGCAGGACGTTCTTGCGCGGCATGCGGTGCTCCCCAGGACCTGGCCCGGGGTTAAGCGCTGATCACGACAACCATGCTGCAATCCGGGGGCGAGCCGATGACAACGCCCCGCTGAGCGGAGTTGCGGATATGATGATCTCGTGAAGCACGGACAGGCTGGCGACTTGTCGTGTGGCGCGTGTTGCAGGGCCTGTTCACGCCGCCGACAGCACCGTGTTGTCGAGCATCAACGCATGGTTCGTCAGCCCGGCACGCAGCGCGTCACGCCCGGCTGCGCGGTGCCGGCCGCGCGGGTGCCAGGCGGGCAGGGCGCCTGGGCATGGCTGGGCGCGGGCAGGTCACGGTCCCAGCCGGTGACGTCGGGGTCCGCGCCGGTGCCTGGCCGGCAACGCCCGCCACGCATGGGCGTGCCGCCATGCGGGCAGAGGAAGCGCCGCGCCTCGGCCAAGGCCGCGCCCGAGGCGCGGCTGCGCTGCGCCGCCGCCACGCCTGGCGCGACCATCATTGCGAAAATCAATCTTCGACCAAAGCTACCCATGGGTTCCGGTATGCATGAACGCTCTGTAAGGCCCGCGCAGCGCAACATATGGGTGCCCCGCCATGCCTGGCCTGGATCTGCTGACCACCAATCTTCTGCAACCGATCGTGCTATGCTTCGTGCTGGGTGGCATCGCGGGTTTCCTGCGCAGCGAATTGGAACTGCCCGAGGCGGTGATCAAGCTGCTCTCGATCATCCTGCTGTTTTCCATCGGCATCACCGGCGGGCGCGAGATCGCGCAGGTGAAGTTCTCCGACATTGCCGGCACGCTGACGGCCACGCTGGTGCTGACCTTCGCCATCCCGGTGGTGTGCTTCCTGGTGCTGCGGCGCCTGGGCCGGTTCGACGCGGCCAATGCAGGCGCGGTGGCGGCGCATTACGGCTCGGTCTCGACCGCGACCTTTTTCGCCTCGGTGGCCTTTGCGCGGGCGATGAACACGCCATCGGAAGGGTTCATCACCGCGCTGGTCGCGATGATGGAATTCGCGGTGATTTTCTCGATCGCCATGGCGCGCTGGTCGATGGGCAAGGCGAGCGGGAATTTCCGCATGCTCGACCTGTTCATGGACACGCTGCGCGGCCGCGGCATTCTGTTGCTGACCGGCGGCATGGTGATCGGCGCGCTGGCGACGGATGCGCAATACAGCCAGATCCAGCCCTTCTGGGAGGGGATGTTCCGCGGCTTCCTGATGCTGTTCCTGCTGGAGATGGGCATGACGGCGGCGCGGCAGATCCGCGGCTTCGCGCAGGTGGGGCCGTTCATGCTGGGCTTTGGCACCATCATGCCGGTGATCTTCGGGCTGACCGGGGTGACAGTGGGCTACATGACCGGCCTGTCGCTGGGCGGGGCCTTCGTGCTGGGGGCCATCTGCGCCTCGGCCTCCTTCATTGATGCGCCGGCGGCGTGCCGGGCGGCGCTGCCCGAGGCCAATCCAGGCATTTACCTGACCTCATCGCTGGGCATCACGCTGCCCTTCAACCTGTTGATCGGCATCCCGTTGTACTATGAATACGCCAAGCTGTTGTATGGGACGTAACATGAGCGAGACGGTCATCCTGGAAACCCGGGAAAGCAAGCGGTCCTATGGCTTTTTCGGGATCCTCTTCGCGATCCTGCTGCTGGGCCTGCCCTTCCTGGGCCGCCAGCGCATCAAGGTCACGAATGAGCGCATCACCATCGAGGCCGGCTTCTGGAACAAGGTGCGCGACGATGTGGAGATCTTCCGCATCCGCGACGTGGTGGTGAAGCAGTCCATCTGGAACCGCATGTTCGGCATCGGCGATGTGGTGGTGAAATCCACCGAAGGCCGCACCGAGGAGACGCATGTGCTCAAGGGCGTGCCCGAGCCGGTGACGGTCTCCGAGAAGATCCGCAGCGCCTGGAACGACGTGGCCCGCCCACGCGGCCCCGCCGCCACGCTGGATTGATGGCCCGCCACCCCGACAGTGCCGTGCAGCCCACGCGTGAGGGCGACCCGAAGGAGGGGCTGGAGAGCTTCCCGCGCGCCGATCTCTCGGTGCTGGAGACGGCGCAGCCCAAGCTGATCGATGCGAGCCTGCGCGGGCCGGTGGTGCTGACCAGGCATGGGCGGGATGCGTTCGTGATTTTGCCGGTGGATCAGTTTCAAAGGTTGGCGCTGTTGGCGGAGGCGCGGAGGCTGCCGGGGCCGACGGTGATCGAGCCAGGCTGAGCAGGACGGAAAAGGCAACGCCGTCCATCGCGCCCCGCCGGTACGCGCACAAACAGTTTCGCCTGACGCAAATCAGGATGAGTGGGTCCGCGCACGGAACGCCATGGGATTGGCGCGGTCCTCGGCAACCAGCGCGGTCAGCATCAAGCGGATATTCTCGCGTATCGAGCCTTCATTGGCCAACCGCAGTCGCTCGACGCCAATCAGAGCCGCACCGAAAGGCGCTGTATAGGCGGCGGTGATCTCTTGCGTGAACACAGCCGCCCCGTCCGCCACGCGGACCAGACGGTATGCCACGCGCGACGTCACTTCCACGCTGGCGCCCATCAACGGCCGGCGCAGTTCCAGGACATTGGCTTCCAGACGAAACGCCTCCCCCTGGATCGCCAGTATGGC
>JAIXVH010000332.1 GCA_027483125.1 Acetobacteraceae bacterium
CTGGTCGATCACGATACGATGCTGGGGGTTGGCGCCGCGGTGGATGTGGTGGGCAATAGCCTTGCCAACACCATCACGAGCAATTCGGCCGCCAACGTCATCTCCGGCGGCGGCGGCAATGATGCGCTGCTCGGCGGTGCCGGTGCCGATACGCTGAACGGCGATGCCGGGGCCGACACGCTTACAGGCGGCGCCGATAACGACGCGCTGAACGGCGGCACGGGTGTGGACCGCGCCAGCTTCAGCGGCAACTTCGCCGACTACACCATCAGCGGCACCACCATCACCGATACGGTGGGTGCGCGTGACGGTGTGGACACCCTGAACAGCGTGGAGCAGCTCGGCTTCGCCGACCGCACCGTGCTGCTGGTGGCGCCGGGCACTGACTACGGCACGCTGCAATCCGCGATCAATGCGGCCAGCGGCGTGGGCGGCAATGTGCTGATCCTGGTCGCACCTGGCACCTATGAGGAGAATGTCAGCATCACCTCGGCGATGATGACGGGCGTGTCTTCGCTGACCATCCTCTCGACCGGCGGGCGCGCTGCCACCACCATCACACCGCTGAACACCGCGATGGATGCCATCAATATCGGCGCGGGCGTCAGCAATGTGACGATCGGTTCGGCCACGGGCGGCTTCACCGTCATCGGTGGTGATGGCGTGCCGGGCCAAGAGCGTGGCGCGATCTACGTGACCGGCGGTGCCAGCAACATCACCATTCGCGGCAACGAGATCAGCGCCAATGGCGACAGCGGCATGACGGCGGAGCCCGGCAGCAGCAACGTCACCATCGACCAGAACCTGTTCACCGGTAAGACCTTCCTGGGGGCAAACCCGGCCGGTGTCGGCTTCGGCGCGCAGTTCTCGCTGCTCGACGTGCCGCGACAGCTGCTGGTTGTGAATGGTGGCACCAACTTCACCGTCACCAACAACACCTTCAGCGGCACCGCAGGTGGCACCAGCATCACCAACAATGCCGGTGCGGCCAATCCGCCGACGGCCCAGGGCAACACCCTGGTCACCATCGACGCGGCCAACAGCACGATCAGCGACAACCTCTTCACCGGCTACACCAATGCCGGGGCTGCGGCGCTGCGGGTGCGGGGCGACAATTCCTCCGCCACCAACAACACCGTCGACCACACGGTGAACAACAGCGAGACGGCGGGTATCCTGGTGCGCCTGCCCTCGGGCGGCAGGCTCGGCACCTTCACGGGCAATGTGCTGGTCGGCCAGTCGGGCACCGACACGGTGGTGTACAACAACACCTCCGGCGATGCGCAGACACTGGGCCTGCGCGGCATGACGCCGGGCGCGGACAGCATCACCGGCAATAACGGCAATGACGTGCTCTTCGGTGGTGCCGGCAACGACACCATCAATGGCGGCGCGGGCAATGACCTGATCGCGGGCCAGGCCGGCGTGGACAGCCTGGTGGGCGGCGCGGGCAATGACGTCTTCTTCATCGCGCCCTCCGAGTACAGCGCGGCGGAGACCGTCAGCGGCGGTGCCGACATCGACACCTTCCGGGTGAACGATGTCGCCGCCGGCTCCATCCTGCTGGATGCGACCAATGTCACCGGCATCGAGCATATCCAGGTCGCGAGCAATGATCTGGCGGGCAACGCGGTCTTCACCGGGACCACGGCGGTGAACGTCGATGCCTCGGCGCTGATGGGCATCCTGTCGATCACCGGCAATGACGGCGCGAACAGCATTGCGGGTGGTGCGGATGCGCAGAGCATCAATGGCGGTGGCGGCAATGACACGCTGCTGGGCAATGCCGGCAATGACACCCTGAACGGTGGTGCCGGCAATGACAGCATCGATGGCGGTGCCGATCATGACGTGATCACCGGCGGTGCCGGCAATGACACGCTCAACGGCGGCGCTGGCATCAACACGCTGGATTATGGCGCCGAGACCGGCACCGTGGACACCAGCACCTTCCGGGCCACGGTGAACCTGAACACCGGCATTGCGACCGACACCTTCGGCAATGTGGACTCGATCACGCTGCTGAGCTTCCGTGACGTGCTGGGCACCGCCTTCCGCGACAGTCTGACCGGCAACAACAATGCCAACATGCTGGTTGGTGGCGAGGGCAATGACGTGCTGACCGGCCTCGGCGGCAACGACACCCTGTTGGGTGGCGATGGCACCGAGAACATGAATGGCGGCGCGGCCAATGACCTGCTGGTCGGTGGCAATGGCGCCGACACCATGAGCGGCGGCTCCGGCCTCGACACCTTCCGCTGGAATGGCACCGGGGAATTCGCGGCCCTCGGCACGCTGGGCTTCGCGGGCGGTGAGGATGTGATCAACGACTTCAGCGTCGCGGATGACACCCTGTTGTTCCAACTGGGCTTCTTCGCGGCGGACTTCGAAGTCGATGATCTGGACGCGCTAGGCAACTATGCCGGCGGCGGTGGCAACCCCACCTTCGTCCTCGACTTCCTGGGCACCGTCACACCACTCGTGCCTGGCACCATCGCCACCCTCTACTTCGATGAGACGGGTGACGGCACGGTGGACTTCCGTGTGGCCTCCTTCGGGCTGACCAGCTCGATGGCCGGCTTTGGTCTGGGCGACATCACCTTCGCTTGAACCAGCCATACCTGGCTTCCGCCGCTCCATCGGGGCGGCGGGGCCACCGGTTCCACCAGGAGGGACGCAGCCCCGGGTCGCACGACCCGATGGCTGCGTCCCTTTTGCATGTCCGGCTGCCGCCCTGGCGCCGCTTCGGCCGCTACGCCTCCACCACCAGGTCCCGATAAGCATGCCAGGTGGCGTGCCCGATCAGCGGCATTGCCACCACCAGCCCCAGGAAGAACGGCACCAGCGCGAGGCCGGTGAACAGCACGATCAACCCTGCCCACAGTGCCATGGCCCGCGGGTTCTCGACCACCGCCTGGATGGAGACGGTGATCGCCTCCAGGAAGGACACATCGCGGTCCACCAGCATCGGGATCGACACCACGCAGGCGGCGAAGGTGGCGCTCGCCAGTACGAGACCGAAGCCCGTGCCCACCAGCAGGAAGCCCGGC
>JAIXVH010000194.1 GCA_027483125.1 Acetobacteraceae bacterium
CAGACCGCCACGGCGTTCGGTGCTGACCACGGTCACATCGCCTGAGAGCACCAGCGGGTTGCGCAGCAGCACGCCCAGCGGCGTGGAATTCACCGGCACGATGGAAGGCTGGCGCAGTTCACGGTCCCAATGGAAGAACTGCCCGTCGGCGGCGATCAGCAGCGTGGGTTCAGGCGGGTCGTAGTCGAAGCGCATGCGGCCCGGGCGCCAGATCTGCGCCGTGCCGGTGGCGCTGGCGCCGTTCTGCGCCACCTGGGTGAAGCGCGCGCGCAGCGTGGTCAGCGCGTTGAACCAGCCCTCGATGCGGCGGACCACAGTGGCGTCCACGGGTGCGGGTTGCGCCAGGGCGGGCGTGGCCAGCAGCAGCGGCAAGGTGCGGCGGGTGATCATCGCAGGCCCGGTGGGGGCAAGGCGGTGCCGCGCTGTGGAAAGGCGCCGCCAGGGGGCGTGCCCATGCCGGGCGGCAATTGCAGGCTCTGGAAGCCTTGCGGGCGGTTGAACTGCGCCGGGTCCTGGGTGGCGTAGTCCACGCGCGTGGCTTCGATCGTGGTGGCGCGGTTGCCGCTGCCGGCGGTGGTGCGCAGCATCACGCCATCGGCCGTGATGCAGGAGCGCGCGGTCTCTCCGCGATCCTCCATGCGCCAGACGGTGCAGGCCTGGCCAGCGATGCGTTCCTGGCCTTCACGGGTGAAGCGCGCGCTCTCCGGCGGGCGGGTGAGCGAGCCGGCGGGCAGGTTGCCCGCGGCCATGTCCATCACCATGCGCTGCTGCGTCATGGCCATGAAGCCCTGGCCGCTGCGCTGGTCCATCACCGCGAAGCCCATGGGCATTTCCATGCGCATCAGGCCGCGCGCAGCGAGCCAGGCGATGCGCATCTGCTGCGTCTGGCCTTCGGATTGCAGGCGGTACTCGACCGCCACATCGCGCGTGGGGGTATAGGCGGGCGGGCGGTCCTGCGCGACGGCGGGCAGGCTGGCCAGCAGCAGCAAGGCGGCAATGCGCATCGGCGGGATCCTTGCGGTCATTGAGGCGCGAGCATCTGCTCGATGGTGATGGCGCGGAAGCCCTGGGCGGGGCGGAAGCGCTCACCTTCCTGTGAGGAGAGGTCCAGCTGAATGGCTTCCATCCAGCCACCGGCGGGTGATTCGCGGCGCAGCATCACGCCACGCACCGAGAGGCAGACACTGCCCGCATCGCGCAGGCGCCATACGGTGCAGGGCGTGTTCAGGATGCGCAGCTGGCCGCCGCGTTCGGCGGTGCCTGCGGCGAAGGCGGCCTCGATGTCCTGCATCAGCGTGCCGCCTTCGGTCATGACCAGGAAGGCACGGCGGCGGTCCATGACCATGACCGCGCGATTGGCGCGGCGGTCCACCAGGAAATGGATGTCAGGCTGCGTGGGCTGGATGCGCCATGTGGCGCTGGCCACATGATAGGCGATGCGGGTCTCGCCGGTGGGCGCATCGGCGCGGTCCTCCAGCGTGGCGCGATAGGTGATGGAAACATCCATCAGCGGCACAGGCTCGGGCCGCGGCGGGGGGGCGTTGCGAGGCTGCGCCCAGGCGGGGGTCGCGAGCAGCAGGAGGACGAACAGCGCGCGCATCAATCCATGCCGCTGTGCCGCGCCAGCACCTCGCGCTTGCCCTGGTGATTGGCCGGGCCGACGATGCCTTCCTTCTCCATCTGCTCCACCAGCTTCGCCGCCTTGTTGTAGCCCACCGAGAGGTAGCGCTGCACCATGGAGATGCTGCATTTGCCCTCGCGCGCCACCAGATCCACCGCACGGTCGAACAGGGATTTATCGGCATCCGAGGCGCCGCCGATGCCCACCAGGCCGTCATCCTCCTCCGGGGCTTCGGTCACTTCTTCCACGTATTGCGGCTCGCCCTGTTCGCGCAGCCAATCGGCCACGCGCTGCACCTCGTCATCGCTCACGAAAGGCCCGTGCACGCGCTGCAAACGCCCGCCGCCGGCGCTGAACAGCATATCGCCCTGGCCGAGCAACTGCTCCGCGCCCTGTTCGCCCAGGATGGTGCGGCTGTCGATCTTGGAGGTCACGCTGAATGACACGCGCGAAGGGAAGTTGGCCTTGATCGTGCCGGTGATGACATCCACCGAAGGCCGCTGCGTGGCCATGATCACATGGATGCCCGCGGCACGCGCCATCTGCGCCAGGCGCTGCACCGCGGCCTCGATATCCTTGCCGGCCACGATCATCAGATCGGCCATTTCGTCGATCACCACCACGATCATCGGCAGCGGCTGCAGCGCCAGCGGCTGTTCCTCGAAGACGGGCTTGCCGGTCTCGGGGTCGAAGCCGGTCTGCACCTTGCGGGTCAGCACCTCGCCCTTGTCGCGCGCGGCCTCCACCCGTTCATTATAGCCGGCGATGTTGCGCACCCCGATGGAGGACATGGCGCGGTAGCGCCGCTCCATCTCCTTCACGGTCCATTTCAGCGCGCCGATGGCTTTCGGTGGCTCCGTCACCACCGGCGCCAGCAGATGCGGAATGCGGTCATAGACCGACAATTCCAGCATCTTCGGGTCGATCATGATGAAGCGGCATTCCTCCGGCCCGAAGCGATAGAGCAGCGAGAGGATCATGGTGTTGATGCCGACCGACTTGCCCGAGCCGGTGGTGCCCGCGATCAGCAGATGCGGCATGCGCGCGAGATCGGCGAAGACCGGGGTGCCGCCGATATCCTTGCCCATCGCCATCGGCAGGCGCGCATTCCCGCGCGAGAATTCCTCGCTTTCCAGCAGCTCGCGGAAATACACCATCTCCCGCTTGGCGTTGGGCAGCTCGATGCCCATCACGGTCCGCCCCGGCACGGTCGCGATGCGCACCGCGACGACAGACATGTTGCGCGCGATGTCATCCGCCAGGCCGATCACGCGCGAGGATTTGGTGCCCGGCGCGGGCTCCAGCTCATACAGCGTGACGACTGGGCCGGGGCGGATATCGGTGATGGTGCCCTGCACGCCGAAATCATCCAGCACTTGCTCCAGCCGGCGCGCATTGGCGGTCAGCGCATCGGCATCGGGGCCGGTGCTGGCGCGCGGCGGGGCGGGGCGCAGCAGGTCCAGCGGCGGCAGCGCGCCGGGTTCGGGCAGGGCGAGTTCGGCCTGTTGCGGCTTGCGCTCGCGCGGCTTGGGCGGCGTGGCCACGCGCGGGGCGGCGCGCAGGGGTTCGGCCATGGCCGGTTCGCGACGCTCGGCCGCCGCATCGGCTGCGCGCAGCAGGCCGCGCAGATCGGCCGCGGCTTCCGGCTCGCGTCGGCGCACACGGCCAAACAGCCAGCCAATGCCGCGCCCGGTGGCCTTCGCCGCGCGCCAGGGCAAATGCCGCCGTTCCATCCCGGCGCGCGCGACGGTGACGGTCGCATCAGCGGTGACGCTGGCGGCGCGGCGCCATTCTGCCGGCGCGAAGCCGCAAGCGCCGATCAGCACGAGCAGGCACAGAATGGCCAGGGCAGCATGGCCCACCGTAGCGCCGAACGGCCCGAATGCCGCGCCAATCCAGCCGACGATGCCATTGGCCAATAATGGGCCAAGCGCGCCCCCTGGCCCGGCCATCACCGGTGCTGCTTCCATCGGCAGTGCGGCGAAGCCTGCGGCCAGGACGGGCAAGCCGGCCACCAGGGCCAGCAGCCGCAAAGGCAACACCGTGATGCCGCGGCCGGTGGCCAGGCGCAGCGCCCAGGCCAGCAGGATCAGTGCCGGTGCATAGGCGGCGAAGCCGAAGCCTTGCAGCAGCAGATCCGCCAGCATCGCACCGGTCGGGCCGGACAGGTTGCGCACCGCCGCACCGCTGGCGGTCGAGCCGGACGGATCGGATGGCGAATAGCTCAAGAGGGCCAGCAGCAGGGCAAGGCCCAGCAGGGCCACGACAAGCGCAATCAGGCTGGCCGCCCAGCGTGACACTTGCGCCCGCACCGCGGCAGACGCGATGCGCCCGCCCCCGGTGGCGTCTGCGGTCTCGGCACGGGCCATCATCAGGTCCTTGCTGGAGCGTGGTTGCGAGTCGGGGGGATGAGCACCTTATCCGGTTCGCAGGGGCGGGGGAAGCATTGCCTCCACCCGCCGCACGGCAGCAATTCGGACCAGCCGGATTCGTCTCTCCGGCGTTTGCGCGTCAGTTGCGTAGCTGTGGATCAGCCCGCGGTGGCGACATAGGCCTTGAGTTCATCGGCCTCCTGCTCGGCCTCGGCGATGCGGTGCTTCACCAGGTCACCGATCGAGACCATGCCGGCGAGCCGGCCATCCTTCTCCAGCACCGGCAGGTGGCGCACGCGGCGGTCGGTCATCAGGCGCAGGCCCTCCTGCACATGGCTCTGCGGCGTCAGCGTGTAGAGCACGCGGGTCATCAGCTGCCCCGCCGTCATGCGCAATGTCGCCTCGCCACCGCCGGCCAGCGCGCGCACGATATCCCGCTCGCTGACAATGCCGGAGACGGTGCCGTCCCGCTCGATCACCAGCACCGCGCCGATGCGATGCTGCGCCAAGGTTCGGGAGATGGAGGCCACGCTGTCTTGCGGGGCGACCGCCACAACCTGGCGGCCCTTCTGCTTCAGGATCGTGTCGATGAACATGCCATCCTCCCTCCGGAAAGGATGGATGATGCGTAATGAGAGCACCGCGGCGCAAGCACAACCGCACGCTGCACCGCACCACAGCCGTGCGGTGCAGCATCGCGGCCTCGTGCGTTCAGGCAGGCTTCGGCGCGCTGCTCATCAGCTGCGTCTGCACCAGTTCCGCGAAGCGGCCGCCCTGCGCGACCAGCGCATCGAATCCGCCACGTTCCACGATGCGGCCCTGTTCGAAGACCAGGATCTCATCAGCCTCGCGCACGGTGGAGAGGCGATGCGCGATGATGAAGGTGGTGCGGCCGGCCATCAGCGCGCGCAGCGCCTTTTGCACCCGCGCCTCGGTCGCCGCATCGAGTGCGCTGGTGGCTTCGTCCAGGATCAGCACCGGCGGATCCTTCAGCAGCGCGCGCGCGATCGCCAGGCGCTGGCGCTGGCCACCCGACAGGCTGGTACCACGCTCGCCCACCATCGTGTCGTAGCCATGCGGCTGGCGGGCGATGAAGTCATGCGCCTCGGCCATCCGGCAGGCATTCTCGACCTCCTCCTGGGTCGCATCGGGACGGCCGACCACCAGGTTGTCGCGGATGCTGCGGTTGAACAGCATGCTCTCCTGGAACACCACGCCGATATTGCGGCGCAGGCTTTCCAGCGTGATGTCGCGCAGGTCATGGCCGTCGATCGTGACGCGCCCTTCCACCGGGTCCCACATGCGTTGCAGCAGCGACATGGCGGTTGACTTGCCCGCGCCCGTCTGGCCCACCAGCGCGACCGTCCGCCCTGGTGGCGCGTCGAACACCACATCCGACAGGATTCGCCCGCCGCCCGGGTAGCCGAAGCCCACATCCTCGAAGCGCACATGGCCCTCGGTGCGCGGCAGGTCCTTGGCGTCCGGGCTTTCCGGGACGCTGCTCTTGGTGTCGAGCACGGCGAAGAACTCGGCCAGCGAAGGCGCCTGGAACAGCAGCTGCGAGACGAAGGCGACCGCGCTTTCCATCCGCCCGATCAGCAGCGTCGCGAAGCCCATGAAGGAGACGATCTCGCCCACGCTGGCCTGGCCGCGCAAATGCAGCAGCGTGCCGAACACGAAGATGCCGATGACCGTCAGCGTGGCCGATGCGCGTGTCAGCACGGAGACCACCGCCCACCAGTTCAGCACCGGAAACTGATGGTCCAGCACCTGGCGCGTGATGTCCGAGAACATCTTCGCCTCCGACCGCAGCCGGGTGAAGGACTGCACGACCATCACATTCGACAGCGCATCCTGCGCATTACCCGCCAGCTGGGTGTGGAAGCGTTCCACCTGCATCTGCGCCTTGTGCGTCTTGCGCACCACGAAGACGGTGATGCAGCAGAACACCACGACCAGCACTATCAGCAGCAACCCCAGCCGCCAGTTCAGAAGCAGCGTCAGCGGCAGCAGCACGATGGCGGAGATGAACGTCACCAGATGGTCGCGGAAAAACCCCAGCCAGATGCCGAACAGGTTGTCGCAACCCACCAGCATCACCTTCATCAGCCGCCCCGACTGCACATCGCCATGGAAGGATGGCGGGAGCGACAGGACATGCTCGAAATAGCGCGACATCATGCGCAGCCGGTTGCGGTGCGCCATGCGGTCGGCATGCAGCGACACCGCGACATTGGCCACGATGCCCGCGATTCCGACGGAGCCCCAGATGATCAGCAGCGTCAACGCCTCCGCCCAGACAGCGGCTTCCTGCATCTGGCTGGAGCGCGAGAGCAGGTCGATCACGCGGCCGAACAGCACCGGCTCCAGGAATTGCAGCCCTGCCAGAGCCAGCGCCGAACAGGCCAAGGCGATGGCGATGCGCCGATCGGCGCCGAGCAGGCCCAGGACACGCGCATAGACGCGGATGAACTGCATGTTGAATCTCCCGCGCATCGTTTCGCCCGCAAGCCATGGGCCGCGCAAGTGGCGGCTTGAAGGCAGCGCGCATTCGGACCAACCTGTCGGCAATAAATACGGGGGACACGATGCCGGGAAGCGCCCTTTCTCGTCGGGCAGCCTTTGCATGGCTGGCAGCGCCTGCGATCGCGCATGCGCAATGGGCGCCCACGCGCCCGATGCGGCTGATCGTACCGTTTCCCGTCGGCGGCACCACTGACATGCTGGCCAGGCTCACCGCCGAGAGGCTGGGTGCCGCGCTCGGCCAGACCATCGTGGTCGATAATCGGCCCGGCGCCGCAGGCAGCCTGGCCGCGGGCGTGGCCGCGCAATCCGAGCCGGATGGTCACAGCATCTTCTTCTGTTCCATCGGCACCGCCGCGACCAACCGCTTCATCTACCGCGCACTGCCCGATGTGAATGACCAGCTGGCCGATGTCGTCTCACTCTTCGCGCTGCCCAATCTGGCGACGGTGGCGATGAGCGCGCCCTGGCGCACGCTGGCCGAGTTCATCGCCGCCGCCCGCGCCCGGCCGGGTGACCTGACCTATGGCAGCAGCGGCGCGGGATCGTCGCTGCATCTGACCGGCGCCAGGCTCGCCCATCGCCTGGGCATTGACATCCTGCATGTGCCCTATCGCGGTGGCGGGCAGATGCTGAACGAGCTGATCGCCGGCCGCATCTCCATCGCCTTCGGCAACCTGCCCACCGGGCTGCAACTGGTGCGTGACGGCGCCTTGCGGCCGCTGGCGGTCAGCAGCCCCACGCGCAACATCGCGCTGCCCGATGTGCCGACCATCGGCGAGACCGTGCCGGGCTTCCAGACCACCGTCTGGTTCGGGCTGCAGGTGCCGCGCGCCACGCCGGCTGCGGTCATCACCCGCCTGAACACCGCCGCCAACGCCATGCTGGCCGAACCCGAAGTGCGCGCGCGCATCGCCGCGACCGGCGTCGATGGCATGGGCGGCACGCCGGCCGAATTCACCCGCTTCATCCAGTCCGAAACCCAGCAATGGCGCGAGACCATCACCGCCGCGCGCATCACCGCCGATTGAGGAGAGACCCATGACCATCGCTCGCCGTTCCCTGCTCGCCACGCCCGCGCTGATCGCCCTGCCCGCCGCCGCGCAGGGCTGGGCGCCGTCGCGTTCCATCCGCCTGGTCGTCGGCTTCCCGCCCGGCGGCACGACCGATCTCGCGGCGCGCATCATGGCCGAATTCCTCTCGCAGCGACTGGGCCACCAAGTGCTGGTCGACAACCGCGCCGGTGCCGGCGGCAATGTCGGCGCCGATGTCGTCGCCAAGGCCGACCCGGACGGTCACACGCTGCTGATGCAGACGGTCAGCTCCGGCGCCATCAACTTCCCGCTTTATGGCGCACGCATGCCGCACCGGCCGGAGGACCTGGCCGCGGTCGGCCTGCTGGTGCGCGTGCCCAACGCGATCTTCGTGACCAACAGCCTGCCGCCGCAGACGCTGCGCGAATTGGTGGAATTCGTTCGCGCCCGCCCGGGCCGCGTGAATATCGGCAGCAGCGGCATCGGCACCTCGCTGCACATGACCGGGGAGCTGTTGAAGCTGGCCGCGAATATCGACCTGACGCATGTGCCGTTCCGCGGCGCAGGCCCGATGCTGCAGGAGATCATCGCCGGCCGCGTGGAAGTCGGCGTGGATAACCTGCCAAGCGTGGTCGCGCATCTGCGCGAAGGCCGGCTGCGGCCGCTGGCCGTCACCACGCGCACGCGCAGCCCGGCACTGCCCAATGTGCCGACCACCGCCGAAGCAGGCTTCCCGGATGTCGAAGCCACCGCCTGGTTCGGCGTGCAGGCGCCCGCGCGCACGCCTGCGCCGGTCATCGCGCGCCTGGGTGCCGAGGTGAACGCCGCGGTGCAGGACGCCGCCACCTGGCGGCGCCTGGAGGATCTGGGCAGCATGAAGCCCGACCTGCAACCGGATGGCGGCACCAACCCTGAAGCCTTCGCGCGCTTCATCACGGCGGAAATCGCGAAGTGGACCGAAGTGGTGCGCCGCTCCGGTGCCACCGTGGAGGGCTGAGCATGCTGCGTCGGTCCATCCTGGCGGCGCCCGCGCTGCTGGCCTTTCCAGCCCACGCGCAATGGGCGCCAACGCGCCCGCTGCGGCTGGTGATTCCCTTCCCGCCGGGTGGCACGACCGACCTGGTGGGCCGGATGGTCGCCGAGCGCCTGGCCACGCGCCTCGGCCAGGCCGTGGTGGTGGACAACCGCGCCGGCGCAGGCGGCAACATCGCGGGTGAGGCTGTGATCCGCGCCGAGCCCGACGGCCAGACCTTGCTGTTCAGCTCCATCGGCACCGGCGCCATCAACTACGCGGTCTATGGCGCGCGCATGCCATGGCGGCCGGAGGAAATGGCCGGCGTCGGCCTGGTCACGCGCATGCCCAACATCATCATGGCCGCGAACCGCCTGCCGGCGCGCACCATGGCGGAATTCCTGGCCTTGGCGCGCGCCCGACCGGGCGAGATCACCTATGGCACCGCCGGTGTCGGCACCTCCCCGCATGTGTGCATGGAGGCGATCGCGCAGCAGGCCGGCGTGCGCTTCACGCATGTGCCCTTCCGCGGTTCGGGGCCGATGCTGACGGAGCTGGTGGCCGAGCGCGTGGATAGCGGCATGGACAATATCCCGAGCGCGCTGGCCCAGGTGCGCGACGGCCGGCTGCGCGCGATCGCCATGACGGGTGCGGCGCGCAGCCCGGTGCTGCCCAATATCCCCGTGGTGGCTGAAACCTTGACGGGCTTCGAAGCCACCGCCTGGTTCGGCGTAACCACCAGCAGCCGCGTGCCGCGCCCGGTGATCACGCGCATCGGTGCCGAGATCGACACCATCGCGCGCGACCCCGCCTTCCTGGCGCGGCTCGCGGAATTCGGCGCCGAAGGCCCTGCGCTGACACCGGCGGGTGGCACCACCCCCGAAGCCTTCGACGCCTTCATCGCCCAGGAGGTGACGCGCTGGGCGGCGGTGGTGCGCGCTGCGGATGTGCGGGTGGAGTAGCCATCCCGCCTGGGCAACCCCATAAACGGGGCATGGCTGACGCACCCGCTTTCGACACCCCCGACCCCACCCTCGGCGAGTTGCTCGCCGCGCGGCCCATGCTGTCCATGCACCCCTCCGCGGGGCTGTGCGTGGAGGAGGTGCCGCTGGTCCGATTGGCCGAGGCGGTGGGCACGCCCGCCTGGGTCTATTCCGCGACCACCCTGCGCAGCCGGGCACGCGCGCTGACCGGCGCATTATCCGACGCGGCGCTGAACGCGCATTGCCATTTCGCGGTGAAGTCCAACCCGAACCTGGCCGTGCTGGCACTGCTGGCGCGCGAGGGCTTCGGCGCCGATATCGTCAGCGAAGGCGAATTGCGCGCCGCCCGCGCCGCCGGGATTCCGGCGCGCAACATCGTGTTTTCCGGCGTCGGCAAGACCGAACGTGAATTGCGCCTCGCAATCGCCGAGGACATCCAGCAGATCAATCTGGAAAGTGCGGAGGAGGCGGAGATGCTCTCCGCGATCGCCGTATCGCTGGGGCGCAAGATGCGCGTGGCGCTGCGCGTGAACCCGCATGTGGATGCCAAGACGCACGCGAAAATCACCACCGGCACGGATGAAAACAAGTTCGGCGTCGATGTGCCTTTGGCGCCCGAATTGTATGGCCGCATCTGCCAATTGCCCGGCCTGGAGCCGGTGGGCCTGGCCGTGCATATCGGCAGCCAGATCACCCGCGGCATCGGCAGCTATGCGGCCGCGTATCGGCGCCTGGGCGAATTGGTGGTGGCGCTGCGCGCGCGGGGGCTGCCGGTGCCGCGCGTCGATTGCGGTGGCGGCCTCGGCATTCCCTATCGCGACGAGACGCCGGCTGGGCCGGAGGCACTGGCCGGCGCCATCCATTCGGGCCTGGGCAATCTCGGGCTGGAACTCATGCTGGAACCGGGGCGCTGGATTTGCGGCCCGGCGGGCGTGCTGCTCTCGCGCGTCGTGATCCAGAAGCAGGGCACCGCGCGCCGTTTCGTGATCCTGGATGCGGCGATGAACGACCTGATCCGCCCGGCCATGTATGAAAGCTGGCACGGCATCCTGCCGGTCTCGCCCGCGCGCTTCCATGCGCCTGTTTCGGCAGCGGATGTCGTCGGGCCTGTCTGCGAAAGCAGCGATACCTTCACCACGCATCGCGACTTGCCGGACCTGCCCGGTGGAGAATTGGTGGCAATCCTCGACGCGGGTGCTTACGGTGCCAGCATGAGCAGCACCTACAATGCGCGCCCCTTGGCGCCGGAGGTTCTGGTGGAAGGCGCACGCTGGTCCGTCGTGCGCCAACGCCAGGGTTATGACGCGCTGCTGGCCGGGCAATCCGTGCCCGACTGGCTGGCCGCGTGACGCCGCCGGGCCTGGCCCGTCGCCGCGCGCTGGCCAGGCTGGCGCTCGGGTGGGAGGCCTTCTGGCCCGGCGCCTGGCCGGCGCTCTCGGTGCTGGGCGTGTTCGTGGTGGTGGCCCTGCTGGGCCTGCCCGCATTGTTGCCGCCCTGGTGGCATGTGGCGCTGCTGGCGGGCTTTGCGGGCGCGCTGGGATGGGCTGTGTGGCGCGCCGCGCAAGGCTGGCGCGCGCCGGATGATGCGGCGGCGGAGCGGCGTTTGGAAACGGCGTCGGGCCTGGCGCACCGGCCGTTGCAGGCGCTTGCGGACAAGCCCGCTGGCGGTGACGCGGTGGCGCAGGCGGTGTGGCGTTTGCACCAGGCGCGGATGGCAGCGTTGGTGAAGAAATTGCGGGTTGGGCTGCCACGACCGGGCCTGGCGGCGCGTGATCCGCGGGCGTTGCGCGCCGGACTTCTGGTGGCGCTGGTGGCAGCGGTCGGGATTGCCGGGCCAGATGCGCCGCAGCGGCTGGAACGGGCTTTCGCGCCGGCCTTTGCCGCGCCGCCCTTGCCGGTCGCGCTGCGGATCGAGGCCTGGATCACGCCGCCCGCCTATACCGGCGCGCCGCCGATTTTTCTCGCACCTGATGGCGGCGCGGCCACGGCGCCTGCGGGCAGCAAGCTCTCGGTCACGCTGTCGGGCCGCGCGGGCGCGGCGCCGGAACTGCTGCTGCCGGGCGGCGCCATCGCCGCACGCGCGCTCGATGCGGCGAGCTTCGCGATGGAGGCGGACCTCACCCAGGCCGGGCGCGTCGTGCTGCGGCGCGATGGCGCGCAGCTGGCCGAATGGTCGCTGACGCTGCGCGCCGATGCGCCGCCGCGCGCGAGCTTCCCCGAACCGCCGGCGCGCGCGCAGCGCGGCCTGGCTCTGCGCGTGCCATGGCGCGCGGAAGATGACTGGGGCGTGCATGCGCTGCGACTGGAGGCGCGGCTTGTGGCGCGGCCCGATGCGCCGCCCCTGGTGCTGGAATTGCCGCTGCCGACCGGACATCCGCGGCAAGCGCGCGGCCTGGCGCAGCCGGATTTTTCGGCGCATCCCTGGGCCGGCCTGCCGGTCACGCTGCGGCTGGTCGCGACCGATGGCGCGGAACAGACCGGCGTTTCGGATGATGCGGCACTGACCCTTCCGGAGCGCAGTTTCACGCACCCCGTGGCGCAAGCGCTGGTGGCAATCCGGCGCCAGTTGTCCGCCGCGCCCGAGGCGCGTGATGTGGCGCGGCGCGCGCTGGAGGGCATCGCCCGCGCACCTGAAGCCTTCGAGCATGATACGACGACGCTGCTGGGCCTGCGGGTCGCGCGCAACCGGCTGTATCGCCGCGGCATGGAGGCGGTGGCGGAAGCGCAGGAACTGATCTGGGACATGGCGCTGGCCCTGGAGGAAGGGCGCGACACGCGCTCGGCCCGCGCGCTGGAACAGGCCCGCCAGGCACTGCGCGAGGCGATGGAAGAGGCCGAGCGGCAGCAGCGCGAGAGCCAGGACAATTCGGAGGCACGGCAGGAAACGCAGCGGCGCATCGAGGAATTGCGCGAGGCCATTCGTCGGCACCTCGAAGCGCTGGCCGAGAGGCTGCAACGCGAAAACGCCGAAAGCCTGGCGGAGCCGCCGCAGAACCGCATGACCGATCAGCGCGAGATGAACCGGCGCACCGACCGCATGCGCGACGCCACGCGCGAGAACCGCATGCAGGATGCGCAGCGCGAATTGGCGGAGCTGGAGGAGATGCTGCGCGCGCTGGAAGAAGGGCGCATGGCGCGCGGCGAGAATCCGCAACGCCAACAGCAGCGCCAGCGTGGCCAGCAGCAGATGGGCGCGGTGCAGGACATGGTGCGCCGCCAGGGCGACCTGGTGGACCAAGGCCAGCGCCGCGCTGAGGCACAGGAACAACAACGCGCGCAGCAGCGGCGGCCGCTGCTGGGGCAGCCGCCGCCGCAGCCGCAGCCCAATGCCAATGCACAAGCGGACCAGCAGCAGGAAGGCCGGCGGCAGCGCGCCTTGCGCCGCGCGTTGGGCGAACTCATGCAGCAATATGGCGACCTGACGGGCGAAGTGCCCGAGGCCATGGGCCGCGCCGACCAGGCGATGCGCGAGGCCCAGGAGGCGCTGGGAGAAGGCCGCGATGCCCGCGACGCGCAGAACCGCGCCATGCGGCACCTGCAGGAAGGCGGCCGCCAGATGGCGCAGCAGCTGCAACGTCAGTTCGGCCAGCAGGGCGGCGAAGGCGAAGGCGAGCCCGATGATTCCGACATGGCGGGCATGGGTGAGGACGGCAACGACGAAGCCGGCAGCGAACAGCAGCTGGGCGACGGGCGTGATCCGCTCGGCAGGCGGTCACGCGACCAGACGGGCAATGCCGAACAGGGCAGCGATACGCGCGTGCCAGAGGAAGCGGAGATGCTGCGCACGCGCCGCATCCAGGAAGAGCTGCGCCGCCGCGGCGCGGAACGCGAAAGGCCGGCCGAAGAGCTGGATTACATCGACCGGCTGTTGCGCCGCTTTCAGTAGTCATGCGAGCGCTCGCCATGGGCGACCGATGGCATGAGCTTTCGCGCCCTCAAGAGCCGGGCGCAAACCTACGGTTCACTGGGCTTCGCCGAACTGCCGGCGGCGCCCATACCGGCGCCTGTTGAGTCATGTTCCGTGGGCTTTGGTATCAGGGGCGCGCGCCGCGCACCCTTTCCTCGTCCACGCGCACATCCACCCGGTGGCTGACGATGCCGTCGGCGACCGCGCTCTGGTTGCGCAGGATGGTGCGCATGCGGGCGCGCGGCACGCCCTGCTCGACCAGCTCCCCGATCACCGCGCGGGCGCGTTGGCGGGCTAAGGCCGGCTCACCCTCGCTGTAGCCGATGATCAGGATGGGCACGCGCGGCCTGGCGCGCGCGATCTCGGCCGCCTGCGCAAGACCTTGTTGCGCGGGGTCATCCAGCGCGGCGGAACCGGTCGTGAAGAAGATGGGGAACGCACTGGCGCGCGCCACGACCGGGGCCGCGGACGGCGCAGACGGGGACGGAGCGGCGACCGGCGTCAGGAAGGTGGGGTTCACCTGGTCCTGGATGGCGGCGCAGCCGCCGAGTGCGATGGCGGCCAGCAGAAAAAGACGGGGCAAGGCGGTGCGCTCCTGTGCGAGGTCGCACAGGATGACGCAAGCCACCCGGCCCCGTCGGTCACAATCAGCGGCGCGGCGGGCGGGCGCTGTCGGTGCGGATTTCGACGCGGCGGCTTTCCAGGCTGTCGAAGCCCGGCGTGGGGCCACGGAATTCGACGCGGATGCGGTTGCGCGGCACACCCTTCTCGATCAGCTCATCGGCCACGATGCGCGCGCGCAGGCGCGACAGGATCACATTGGCCTCACGCGAGCCCTGCGGATCGGCGAAGCCCACCACGCGGATCGGCAGCGCGGCGTTGGCGCGGGCCAGTTCCGCCACGCGCGTCAAGCCGGCATGCGCGGCTTCATCGAGATTGGCGGACCAGGGTTCGAAGAACACCGGATAGGCGCCGGCGCGGGCGGGCTGGGCCGGCGTCGCGGGCGCGGCGGCGGCGGCCGGGGCAGCGGGTGCGGCGACGGTGGGCGCCGGCGCATCGGCGCAGGCGGCCAGGGCGAGCAGCCCGGCCAGGGCGACGAAACGGGTGATCATGGGGTTTCTCCTCAACACGACGGGTTGGGCCGATTGATGCCCGTTTGCGCCGCGCCTGTCACGGGGGCCGCGCCGCCAGCGCGGCGCCTTGGCTTGATCCCGCGCCGATGCGGTTGCAGCCTTGCGGCATGACAAGCATGGCCCCTGGCGATCCCTACCCGCGCGACCTTCTGGGCTACGGCCCCAACCCGCCCGATCCGCAATGGCCGGGGGGGGCGCGCGTCGCATTGTCCTTCGTGCTGAACTACGAGGAGGGCGGCGAGAACACCGTGCTGAACGGCGATGCCGGCAGCGAGCTCTACCTGCACGAAGTGCCGGGCGGCGCGCCCATCCTGGGCGATCGCAACCGCACGGTGGAAACGCAATTCGACTATGGCGCGCGCGCCGGGGTGTGGCGCGTGCTACGGATGTTCGCGGCGCGCGGGCAGAAACTGACCGTCTATGGCGTCGGCCGGGCGCTGGAATTGAACCCGGTGGTAGCGCGGGCCTTCACGGAGCAAGGCCATGAGGTTGCCTCGCATGGCTGGCGCTGGATCGACTATCACGCCATGCCCGAGGAGGCTGAACGCGCCGAGATCGCGCGCTGCGTGGAGACGATTTCGCAGCTGTGCGGCAAGCCGCCGGTGGGCTGGTACACCGGGCGGATCAGTCCGCGCACGCGCCGCCTGGTCGCGGAGCATGGCGGGTTTTTGTACGATAGCGATTCCTATGATGACGACCTGCCGCATTATGTGGATGTGGCCGGCAAGCCGCAGCTGATCCTGCCCTATACGCTGGACGCGAATGACATGAAATTCGCGGTGCCGCCCGGGTTTTCAGCGCCTGGCGGGTTCGAGCAGTATCTGCGCGATGCGCTGGATCTGCTGCGGCGCGAGGGCGGGCGGATGATGTCGGTCGGGCTGCATTGCCGGCTGGTGGGTCGGCCTGGCCGTGCCGCCGCGCTGGAGCGCTTCCTGGACCATGTGGCGCATTGCGGTGATGTCTGGGTGGCCACGCGCGAGCAGATCGCGCGGCACTGGCTCGCGACACATCCGCCGAAGTGAAGGTTGAAACCGACAGCCTGGGGGCGAGCGGCATCGAGAATGGCCGCCATTCGGGGCCGCAGACGGGGCGCTTTCCGCCAGGGCTGATCTGCGCAGTGGGCCGACAGAAATGGGCGGCGGCCGCGGCCAATGCGGCGCTGGCGGAGGGCGTGACACTGCGCAAGGCCGCGATCGCCAGCGGCTTCGTCACAGCTGCGGAATTCGGCCGCTGGATGCGCCCCGAAGAGAGGCTGGGGCTACGTGCTGGAGAAGCGTAGCCTGAACCTGTCGGGGCATCGCACCTCGGTCGCGCTGGAGCCGGAATTCTGGGCGGCGCTGGAGGAGGCGGCGGCCGCGCGCGGCATCACCCTGCCGGCGCTGGTGGCCGAGCAGGATGCCGCGCGCGCCGAGGCCGGCGCGGCGCTGGCCAGCGCTTTGCGGGTTTATGCGCTGCGGGCCACGCGGGCGGCCGCAGGGCGGTAGACGGCGCGCTGGCCAAGCAGCGGCTCCACGCGGTCCGAGATGCCGAGTGCTGTTTCGGCGGCGCCGAGATACAGCGCGCCATCGGGCGCCATCTGGGCTGCGAGGCCGTTCAGCACGCGCGCCTTGGTGGGCAGGTCGAAATAGATCAGCACATTGCGGCAGAACACCACGTCGAAGCGCCCGAAGCGCGCGACATCCTGCAGCAGGTTCGCCTGTTCGAAACGGGTGAAGCCGCGCAGGCGTTCGCTGGCCTGCCAGCGGCCATCGATCTGCTTGAAGTGCTTCATCAGTGAGCGCACGGGCAGGCCGCGCTGCACCTCGAACTGGGTAAAGATACCCTCCTTGGCGCGGTCCAGGACGGCGCGCGTCAAGTCGGTGCCGATGATTTCGAAGCGGCGTGCCTTCATGGAGGCGTCCACGTCCTGCGCATCGGCGATCAGGATGGCGATGGAATAGGCTTCCTGCCCGGTGCTGCACGCGGCGGACCAGATGCGGATAGGCAGGCCAGGCGCGCGCGCCTTGTGCAGGACGGGCAGCAATTCCTTCAAATGGTCGAAGGGTTTGCCGTCGCGGAAGAAGTGGCTTTCGTTGGTGGTCAGGAGTTCCGCGACTTCCTGGGCGAGCTTGTCGCTGGCGGGGCCGCGCAGCTTCAGCGCGAGCGAATCAAGGCTGGCCAGATTCTCGCGCTTGAGCAGCGGCGCCAGCCGCGTGTCGAGCATATAGGCCTGGTCAGGCCCCAGCACGCCGCCGGAGCGCTGCTTCACGATACCGGCGATGAATTGAAAAGTTGCGTTGCTCATGCGGACACCCGGAATGCTGAAAGGGCTTCATCGGCGAGGGCTTCGGGCGCGGCTTGCAGCTTTGCCAAGCCTGCCTTGGCGACGGCGCCGGGCATGCCCCAGACGACGCTGCTGGCTTCATCCTGTGCGAGCACGGCGCCGCCGGCCTGCGCGACCGCGCGGCAACCGAGCAACCCGTCCTGACCCATGCCGGTCAACACCACGGCCAGCACATCCGCACCGAAGATGGGCGGCAGGGAGCGGAGCATGGGGTCCGCGGCGGGGCGGCAGAAATTCTCGGCCGGGTCGCGGTTGAGCGCGATGACCGGCGCGCCGCTGGGCGATTTGCGGATGACCATGTGGTGATCCCCAGGGGCCATGTAGATGCGGCCGCGTTCGAAGGCCTCTCCATCGCGCCCTTCGGCGCAGGGCAGACCGCCGAGGCCACCCAGATGCTGCGCCAGCATGGCGGTGAAGCCCGGCGGCATGTGCTGCACGATCGCGACGGGCACGGGCAGGTTGCGCGGCAGGCGGCGCACAAAGGCGGCCAGCGCCTGCGGCCCCCCGGTCGAGGCGGCGATGGCCAGCACCCGCGGCGCGCGCGTCAGCACGGGTGCTGCGCGGCGCACCGGCGCGGGCGCGGCGGCGCGCTGGCCGACGCGCGCCCAACCCTTGATCTTGGCGATCAGTTCCGCACGGAAGCCAGGGTCCGCCATGCCGCCCTGGCTGGCGGTGGGCTTGGGGATGTAGTCGGCCGCGCCGGCGTTCAACGCGGCCATGGTGGCGCTGGCGCCGCGCTGCGTCAGCGCACTGGCGACAATGACGACGGGCTTGGGCTTCGCGCGCAGCAGCAGCGGCAGCGCGGTCATGCCATCCATCACCGGCATTTCGAGGTCGAGCAGGATGACGTCCGGCTTCAGGCTGGGCAGCGCGTCCAGTGCGGCACGACCATCACCGACGCTGCCGACCAGCTTGATGCCGGCATCGCCATCGAGCAGGCGCGCCATGGCGCCGCGCACGACGGCGCTGTCATCACAGATCAGGACACGGATCATGCCTCGAGCACGCCCACCATGGTCAGCTTGTCGACCAGGATCGCCTCATCGAAGGGCTTCATGACGTATTCGTCGGCGCCGGCCTCGAGCCCTTCCAGGATGCGCTCCTGCGCTGCTTCAGTCGTGCACATGACGACGGTGGGCTCGCTGCTGCCATAGCGGGCACGCAGGTTCTTCAGGAATTCGATGCCGTCCATCACCGGCATGTTGCGGTCCAGCAGGACCAGGCGCGGCATGGCCTGTTCCACGGCTTGCAGCGCCAGCGCGCCGTCCGCGGCTTCGCGCACCGAGAAGCCATGCTTTTCCAGGATACGGCGCGCCACCTTGCGCACCACGCCACTGTCATCCACCACCAGACAATCCATCGACATCGCGCGGGTTCCTTCAACCGAATTGCATCAGGCGCTCGACGTCGAGCACAATGAGGAGCTGCTCTCCCAGGCGATGCACGCCGAGGGACACCTCCTTCCAGGAGGGTTCCAGCGTGGGAGGGTTCGCCGCGCGTTCGGCGGCGTTCAGAGTCAGCACATCGCCCACCTGGTCGGCCAGCAGCGAATAGAGCTCGCCCTGGTGTTCGACCACGACGGACATGGCCTTCGCCTCGGCGCCGCGCGCTGGCAGGGAGAGCCGGCGGCGCAGGTCAATCGCGGTGACGATGCGGCCGCGCAGGTTCAAGCTGCCGGCGACCTCAGGCGGCGCCAGCGGAATGCGCGTGATGGCCTGCGGCCCCAGCACATCGCGCACGCCGAGCACGGGCACGCCGCACAACTGGCCGGCGACGGTGAGTGTCAGGACCATCGCCTCGGCATCTGCCGAGAGGCCGATGGCGGCAGGGTTGCCGGACTGCGTGGCGGTTGCGGTTTGCGTCTGCATGATGGTGTCCTCTCAGACCGGCATGTCGAGCGGGGCGACGATGCCGTTCAGCGCCAGCGCCTGGCTGATGCTGGCGGACAGGGCCTCGCGGTCGAATTTGGCGACGTAGTCGGTGAAGCCCGCATCGCGGCCGCGGGCGACATCGGCGGGTTCCGCCTGGGCGGACAGCGCGATCACCGGCAGGGACTGCCACGGCCCGCCGTCACGAATGGCTCGGACCAGCTGAAAGCCGTCCATCTCCGGCATGTTGATGTCGGAGACGATGATGTCGAATGCCTCGCCAGCGTCGCGCAGGCGCAGCGCATCGCGGCCATTCGACACACCCATGATGTCATAGCCTGCGGCCGAGAGGCCCGGCACAACCAGGTTGCGGAAGAAGGCGCTGTCTTCCACCAGAAGCACGCGCGGTTTGGCGGCCTCGGCGGCTTTGCCGGCGAACCAGTCCATGCCGCCCTGGCGCAGCCAGAAGGCGCTGTCCAGGACTTCGGTCACGCGGCCGGCGATGACGGCGCTGCCCAGGAAGCCCGGGCGTGCGCCAGCGCGGTCGATCACCAGCGGCGCTTCCATCACGTCCAGGATTTCATCGACCATCAGGCCCATGGAATGAGCACCATCGCCGAAGACCAGCAGTGCCTGGCGGGAATCCGGCGGTGGCAAGGCGGCGAAGCCCGCGATCGGCACCAGCGGCATCAGGCTGCCGCGATACTGCACCACCAGATTCTCGCCGGCCTGTTCGATACGATCGGCGGGCAGATCCTCCAGCCGTGCGATCAGGCCAAGGGGGACGCATTTCGGCGCGCCATCCCCGGCACGGAACAGCAGCAGCGCGGTGGTGTCCGCGCGGCCGGTGCCGCGAGCCTGCGAGGCCTGCGCAGGGTTGTCGCTGCCCTCCGCGCCGAGGCCTGTGGCGCGTGCGATGCCGTTGGGGTCCAGGATCATGATGACCGAGCCGTCGCCCAGGATGGTGTTGCCCGAGAACATGGTCACGTCGCGCAGAATGGGTGCGACCGGCTTCACGACGATTTCCTCGGTGTCGAAGACGCGGTCCACGACGATGCCGAAGACCTGGCTGCCCACCTGTGTGACGACGACGAAGCTCGGCGCGCCGTCATCCATCGGGCGGGATTCCAGTGCCAGCAGCCGCGCCAGGGGCACCAGCGGCAGCAACCGGTCGCGCAGGCGCAGCACGGTGGAATTCTTGATGGTCTCGACCTTGGGGCCGTCGCCATCGCCCACGCGCACCAGTTCCAGCACGCCATTCTGCGGGATGGCGAAGCGCTCGCCGCCGGATTCCACGATCAGCGCGGCCGCGATCGCCAATGTCAGCGGGATCTTGATGGTGAAGGTGGTGCCGCGGCCTTCGCGCGAGCGCAGCTCCACCACGCCGCCGATGCGCTCCAGGTTGGTCTTGACCACATCCATGCCCACACCGCGGCCGGAGACCGAGGTGACGGCCGCCGCGGTCGAGAAGCCGGCGCGGAAAATGAAGCGCTGAATGTCCTGCTCGCTCATCGCGGCGAGTTCGGCCTCGGTCGCCAGGCCCTGGCGCAGCACTTTTTCCTTGATGCGGCCAACGGCCAGGCCGCGCCCGTCATCGGCGATCTCCATCACGATGTGCCCGCCCTGGTGATAGGCGTTGAGCGTGATGCGCCCTGTCTCGGGCTTGCCAGCAGCGCGGCGTTCAGCGGGGGTTTCGAGGCCGTGATCCGCGCTGTTGCGCACCATATGCGTCAGCGGATCCTTGATCAGCTCCATCACCTGGCGGTCGAGCTCGGTCTCGGCGCCGATCATGTCGAGCGCGATCTTCTTGCCCAGCTCCTGGCCCAGGTCGCGCACCAGGCGCGGCAGCTTCTGCCAGGCCGAGCCGATCGGCTGCATGCGCGTCTTCATCACGCCGTCCTGCAGGTCCGACGTGATCTGCGACAGGCGCTGCAGCGGCACGGCGAAGGGCGAATTCGCCTCGTTGCGGGCCAATTGCAGAAGCTGGTTGCGCGTGAGCACGAGTTCGCTCACCAGCACCATCAGATCCTCCAGCACCTCGACGGCGACGCGGATGGTCTGTGGCGCATTGCCGCCCGCGGTCTCGGGCGCTGCTGCCTCGGCAGCCGGAGCCGGCGGCACGGGCGCGGCCGGCACGGGTGCGGGCGGGGGCGCGGCCGGCGCGGGCGCAGCCTCGGCGACCGGCATCGGCTCGGGCGCAGGCGGCGAGACGACCACCTCGATCGGCGGGGCGGCGGCGGGCGGCTCCTCGCCGTTGAACACGGCGTCCAGCTCCGCGATCAGCGCGGTGTCGTCGCCGCTCGGCTCGCTGCCGCTGGCCTCAAGGCCCGCGACGATTTCCTTGATGCGGTCCACCGCGGAGAGGATCAGGCTGATGCCGCTCGGCGTGACCGGCAGCGAACCTTCGCGCCAGCGGCCCAGCACATTCTCACCGGCATGGGCGACACGCTCCAGCCGCGGCAGGCCCAGGAAGCCGCAGGTGCCCTTGATGGTGTGAATGGTGCGAAAGACCTCGCCCAGCACGGCCTGGTCATTCGGGCTGCGTTCCAGCGACAGCAGCGCGCCGTCCAGGTTTTGCAGGCCTTCGTTGGTTTCGGTCAGAAAGTCAGCGAGCAGATCGTCCATGGGTGCCCCCTTGCGAGGGGGCCATCATCCACAGCGCTGCCGAAGAAAGTGTAAACGCTCAATGCGGCGCGGATTGCACCAGCAGCGGCGACAGGCTGCCCGCGCCCATGCCCAGCGACAGCCTGCACTTCGTGGCCTGCGCCAGGGCCGGCAGCCAGCTGGCCAGCAGGCCGCGGGGGGTGCGCGCGGCCTCCGGTGCACCGCCGGCCAGCACATCGACGAAGCCATGCGGCCAGCGCGCGCCGGCGCCTTCGGGCAGCACCATGAAGGGTGCATCGGGCGCCGACATCAGCGTGACGGAACCGCCACGTGGCAGGGCCTCCGCGCCCAGCATCAGCGCCACGAGCAGCAATTGCCCCAAGCCGCTGGGCGGCGGTGCCACGCCATCGGGCGGGCGGATGTGGAATGCGATGCGATGCGCGCCTGGCGCGCCGGCCAGCAGTTCTCCCATATCGGCCCAGCCCAGCTCGTCAGGCAGGCCGAAGGCGGCGGCGTAGAGCCTGGTGCGCAGTCGCATCGTCTCGATCGCTTCGGCCAGCAATTCGTCGCTGCGGGGCGCGCCTGGCGAGGTGCCGGCGGTGGCCATCATGGTGCCTATCGGCCCCGATAGGTCATGCGTCAGCCGCGCCGCCAGCAGGCGGGGCAGTGATACGTCCAGCGTGTCACCAAGCACGGGTGTCATTCTTCTCACTCCTTGTCGGCGGCCGCCCCGTCCCGGGCCGCACCGTCACTGCAACATCGCAGCGGATGCGTGGGAATACCCGTCGTATTGGGTTGAGTGGGGTCGTGCCTCGTCGGCGACAGATTGCAACAGCCGCATTGACGAAGAGTTGAGCGCACCGCACACGCTGCATTCATGGCCCTGCATCTCGAACCTGGCATGCGCGTGGTGAACCCGGCGCGCCCCGATTGGGGCCAGGGCCAGGTGCAGTCCGTGGTCGGCGAGAGGGTCACGGTGAATTTCGAGAATGCCGGCAAGCTGCTGATCAACGCACGGCTGGTCGCGCTGGAACTTGCGGCTTGAGCGCCTTCTGGGCCGAGATTTCGGCAACCCTGTTCACCTGGCCGATGCTGGGCGGGCTGTTCGCGACCGTGATCGCGGGGCTGATGCGCGGCTATGCCGGCTTCGGCACGGCGGTGATCCTGGCCCCCATCTATTCCACACTGTGGGGCGCACCGGCCGGAATACCGGTCATGCTGCTGATGGAATTGCTGATCAGCGCGCAATTGCTGCCTGCCGCGATGCGTGAGGCCGACAAGCGCGTGATCCTGCCGATCGGCGGCACCGCATTGCTCACATTGCCGTTGGGCACCGTCATTCTCTACGCGGCCGACCCCGACCTGCTGCGCCGGGTCATTGGCGGCTTTGTGCTGGTCTTCGGCTTCCTGCTGATGAGCGGCTGGCGATACCACGGTTCGCGCCCGCTTTGGCTGAACATGTCGGTGGGTGGTGTGGCCGGCGTGCTGAAGGGTGCCACCGGCATGTCCGGCCCGCCGGTGATCCTGTACCTGCTGGCCGGGCCGGAAGAGGCAAAGCGCCACCGCGCCAACCTGATCCTGTTCTTCGGCATCATCGCCGTGGCCTCGGTGGTGGGGCCGTTCCTGCTGGGGCTGATCACGGTGGCGGTGCTGGCCAAGCTCGCGGTGCTGCTGCCGGTGATGCTGCTGTCGGTGCCGGTGGGCGTGCGGCTGTTCCACGTGGTGCCGGAGCGGCTGTACAAGCCCTTTGCCATGGCGGTGCTGGTCGCGGTGGGGTGTATCGCGCTGTTCGGCTGAATACCCCTCTTGCGCGCCCCACCCCTCCCGCGCCAAATCACCATTGCCGAGGGAGTACCGCCAGATGATCGACCCGTTCGGTCGGCACATCACCTATGTCCGCGTATCCGTGACCGATCGCTGCGACCTGCGCTGCGTCTATTGCATGGCCGAGGACATGACCTTCCTGCCCAAGCGGGAAGTGCTGAGCCTGGAGGAGCTGGAGCGCCTCTGCGCCGCCTTCATCGATCTCGGCGTGAAGAAGATCCGCCTGACCGGCGGCGAGCCGCTGGTGCGCCGCAATGTCATGTCATTGATCGAGGGGCTGGGCACGCGCATCGGCGATGGCGGCCTGGAAGAACTCACGCTGACCACCAACGGGACGCAACTGACCAAGATGGCCGATGGCCTCGCGCGCAATGGCGTGAAGCGCATCAATGTGAGCCTGGACACGCTGGACCCCGCGGCCTTCAAGCAGGCCACGCGGTGGGGTGATGTGGCGCAGGTCATCGATGGCATCATGGCCGCCAAGGCCGCCGGGCTGCACGTGAAGATCAACGCCGTGGCGCTGCGCGGCATCAACGAGCACGAATACGATCGCATGCTGGAATGGTGCGGGCAGCATGGCTTTGACCTCTGTTTGATCGAGACCATGCCGCTGGGCGACGTCTCGGAAGACCGCACCGATCGTTTCCTGTCGCTCGATGTGGTGCGCGCCCGCCTGCGCCTGCGCTGGACGCTGGACGACACCAGCTACAAGACCGGCGGCCCGGCGCGGTACTACAATGTGCGCGAAACGGGTGCGCGCATCGGCTTCATCACGCCGCTGTCCCATAACTTCTGCGAAAGCTGCAACCGCGTGCGCGTCACCTGCACCGGCACCATGTATATGTGCCTGGGCCAGGAAGATGCGGCCGATCTGCGCACCCCGCTGCGCGAAGGCCTGCGCGATGACGCGCTGAAGGCCGCCATCCTGGAAGCCATCACCCGCAAGCCCAAGGGCCATGACTTCGTGGAGGAAAGGCTGAACCAGGCCGCCGTCACCCGCCACATGAGCGTGACCGGCGGATGAGCCTGGAGGCCGCCGCCGCCGCGCTGACCATACCCGGCCTGCCGGGCTGGACAGGCTTCGTCGCGCTACTGTTCCTGTTGCTGATGGCGCTGGCGTTCCTGGCCATGCCCTTCTCGGTCTTCGGCGTGAAATCGCGGCTGGAGGCAGTGGAAGCCCAGCTGGACGAGATGCAGGCACAGCTGCGCAGCATCTCCGCCAGGCTCGGCGAGGCTGAAATTATGCCTCAGCCTGCAATTCGCAGGCGGAGTGAACCACAGGTCGGCCTGCCCCGCATGGATCGACGATAACCCGGCACAACCGATCAAAGTAGCAGGATTTCAAAGACCTAATGGCCGAGCTTTTCAGCGCGGGCGAGGTTTTTCGATCGGCACAACCCACCAAAATGCGAAATTTCGCGCAACGACACCGATCACAAAAAGAAATACACGCTTAGCGGGTATTTAAGCTTGCGCATTCAATCAAGATTGTGTGTAAGCCCGGGCATAAACCGGGATCGCAACGATGCATTTTCACACCGTAATGCAGGCGGAACGAGGCATTGGTGGTTCGTTTGCCGCCTGTGCATTTCCTGTGGACAATTCAAGCCGACGCATCCTTCTCTCCCCGCCCCATCTGGCGGGCAGCGAAATGCATCAGCTCGGCGAAGCGCTCGGTGCCGGCTGGGTTGCGCCAGCGGGCCCCGTGCCCCGCGCCTTCGAAGCCGCCATCTCCGAAGCCACCGGCCTGCCGCATGTGCTCGCCACATCATCAGGCACGGCGGCGCTGCATCTGGGCTTCCGCACGCTCGGCCTGGAAGCCGGCGATGAGGTCTGGACCAGCACGCTCACCTTCGTCGCCACCATCGCGCCGGCGCTGCAGATGGGCGCCAAAGTGCGGCTGTTCGATGTGGACCCCGCCAGCGGGCTGATGGACATTGAACTGCTGCGGCAGGAACTGGCCGCCGCCGCCCGCCGCGGGCGATTGCCGCGCGTGGTCGTGCCGGTGGATCTCTATGGCAGCCCGGTGGACATGCCCGCCCTGCGCGACGCCTGCGACGCCTGGGGCGTGCCCGTGCTGTCCGACAGCGCCGAGGCGATGGGCGCCAGCCTGGGCAACCGCCATGCCGGCGCAGGCGCCCGCGCGGCGGTGTTCAGCTTCAATGGCAACAAGATCGTCACCGCCGGCGGCGGCGGCGCGCTGGCCAGCGACGATGCCCGTCTGATCGAGGATGCCCGCCGCCTGGCCAACCACGCCAAGGAGGACGGCCCTCTCTACCAGCATGACAGCGCGGGCTATGCCTATGGCATGTCCTCGGTGCTGGCGGCGGTCGGGCTGGCGCAGATGGTGGTGCTGGATGTGCGCGTGCAGGCCCGCCGCGCCATCCATGCCCGCTACCGCGCGGCGCTGTCGGACCTGCCCGGCGCCAGCTTCCTGGCCGAACCGCCCGGCGGCCGCGCCAATCGCTGGCTGACGGTGCTGCGCATCGGTCCCGAGGCTCGGCTGCATCGTGACACGCTGCGCCGCGCGCTGGACGCCGCCGGCATCGAAACCAGGGCGGTGTTCAAGCCGCTGCACCTGCAACCCATCCTGCGCGGCGCGCCGGTGGCCGGCGGCGCGCAGGCCGCGGCGCTGTTCCAGGAGGGGCTGTGCCTGCCCTCTGGCAGCGCCCTGACGCGGGAGGAACAGTCGCGCGTCATCGCGGCCATCCGCGCGGCCTGGCCGTCGTGAAGCTGCTCTATCTGCACCAGCATTTCTCCACGCCCGCGGGCAGCACCGCGACACGCAGCTTCGCCATGGCGCGCGCACTGACGCAGCGTGGCCATGCCGTCACCCTGGCCTGCGGCCAATATGCCGGCGCGGTGACGGGCCTGACCGGCGCCTTCCGGCGCGGCCGGCGCGAGGGCCAGGTGGCCGGCTTCCGGGTGGTGGAATTCGCCATTCCCTGCGGCAATGCGCAGTCCCTGCCGGCGCGCATGCTGGCCTTCCTGCGTTTCGCCGCGCGCGCGGCGCTGCTGGCGCGCGGCGAGCGCTTCGACTTGGTCATCGCCTCCTCCACGCCGCTGACCGTGGCGCTGCCGGCACTGGCCGCCCGCGCGCCCTTCGTGTTCGAAATCCGCGACCCCTGGCCGGAATTGCCGCGCGCCATGGGCGGCGTGCCGGCGCCACTGCTGTGGCTGATGGACCGCCTGGCCAATGCCGCCTGCCGCCGCGCCCGCGCGGTGATCGCGCTGTCCGAGGGCATGGCCGAGACCGCGCGGGCGCGCGGCGCGGCCGCCGTGCACATCATCCCCAATGGCGCCGATCTCGACCTGTTCGGCCCGCATATCGCGCCCTGGCGGCCCGAGGGCGCGGCACTGCCGATCGCCGTCTATGCCGGCGCGCATGGCACGGCGAACGGCCTCGACATGCTGCTGGACGCCGCCGCCCTGTGCCGCGATGCCGGGCTGCGCATCCTGCTGGTGGGCGAGGGGCGCGAGAAACCCCGGCTGATGGCCCGCGCGGCCGCCGAAAACCTGTCCAACATCACCTTCCTGGACCCGATGCCGAAAGCCGAATTGGCGCGGCTGCTCTCAGGCGCGCAGATCGGCCTGCATCTGCTGGCCGATGTGCCGGCATTCGCCGAATTCACCGCGCCCAACAAGCTGATGGACCTGCTGGCCGCGGGCCTGCCCGTGGTGTCCAACGCACCGGGCCATGCCGCGCGCTGCCTGGAGGACGGGCCATCGGGCATCCCGGTGCGCGATCCTGCCAGCTTGGCCACGGCCCTTCGCGCATTGGCCGCCGACCCCCAGCGCCGTGCCACCATGGGACAGGCCGCCCGCGCGCAAGCCGTCCGCAAATGGGACCGCCGCCTGCAAAGCCGCAGCTTCTGCGAGGTGATCGAACATGCCGCCTGACGTGCTGATGCTCTCGGCGGCGCACCCGCCCGATGATGTGCGCATCGTTCGCCGCGAAGGTGCTGCGCTGGCCGCGGCCGGCTGGCGCGTGGCGCATCTCTGCCCGGCGCGGCCCGATGCGCCGGCGGCCTGCGCGGGCGTGGCGATCCAGGGTTTCGTGCGGCCGCGCGGCTGGCTGGCAAGGCTGCTGCATATTCCGCACCTGGCGCGCCTGGCGCGGGCTTCGGGCGCGCGGGTGATCCACGCGCATGAGCCGGATTCCTGGCTGGCCGCGCTGCTCGCCAGGCCGGCCCGCGTGGTGCTGGATGTGCATGAGCACTACCCCTCGCGCCTGGATTCCCGGCTGCCCGCGCTGCTGCGGCCTGCCGCCCGCGCCGTGCTGCGCGCCGCCTGCCGGGCGCTGGGCGCGCGGGCCGATGCGGTGGTCGTGGCCAAGGATGGCGTGGCGGGCGATGTGCGACGCGATGCGGTGCCGGTGCGCAACTACGCGCCCGACCCCGGCGTGGCACCGCGCCGCCATGCGCTGGGGCCGCTGCACCTGCTGCATATCGGCGCCATTTCGCGCGCCCGCGGCTGGCCGCAACTGCTGGCGGCGCTTGCGCTGGTGCCCGATGCGCGGCTGACCATCGCAGGCCGCTTCACCGACGGCGCGCAGGCCGAGTTCCTGGCCGCCGCCGGGCAGCTCACCGCGCGCATCACGCTGGCCGGCTGGCTGGCGCCCGATGCCTTGGCGCGGCTCGCTGCCACCGCCGATGTGAACCTCATCCTGTTCCAACCCGGCGAGGAGAATCACCGCCTGGCCCTGCCGCACAAGCTGGCCGATGGCATGCTGGCTGGGCTGCCGGTCGTCGCCCCCGCCTTCGCGACCGAGGTGGCGGCCATGGTCCGCGCCGCCGATTGCGGGCTGCTGGTGGATGTGACCCACCCGCGCGCCATCGCCGATGCCATCACCACCCTGCGCGACCCAGCGCTGCGCCAGCGCATGGGCGACAATGCCCGCCGCGCCGCGCGCGAGATGTTCAGCTGGGAGGCCGAGGCCGAGACCCTGCGCGCGCTGTATCGCCGCCTGCTCCCGGTGCCGGCATGATGCGCGACGCCGCCATTGGCCTGGGCGCGCTGGTGCTGGCCATCTGGCTGGCCGCGCCCGGCAGCGTGCCGCCGCCGGCCTGGTGGCTGCTGGTCGGGCCGATGGCGCTGGCCAGCGGCCCTATCGCGCGGCGGCTGGGCGCACGCTGGCCGGGGCATCCCGCCCTGGCGCTGGTGGCCGCCGGCACGGCGGCGGCGCTGGGCTGTGATGTGCTGCTGGCGGTGGCCGGCGCCTGGCGATCGGCCAACCCCGCCTTTGCCGGGGTGCATGCGCTGGTGCTGGCGCTGGGCCTGATCGCAACCCGCATCGGGCGCAGCGGCCCGCCACCGCTGCCCGCCCTGCTCGACAGGCCAGAGCACCTGCCCGACCCGGCCAGCATCGCGCCCGTGGTGCAGGGCCGGAATGTGCTGATCACCGGCGCGGGTGGTTCGATCGGCGCGGCGTTGGCCCGGCAGGTGGCAGCCCTGGCACCCGCAAGCCTGACCTTGCTGGACCATTCCGAATACGCGCTGTGGCGCATCGACACGGCCCTGGCCGAGAACCATTCCGTGCTGCCGCGGCGGTCGCTGCTGGCCGATATCCGCGATGCCGCACGTATCCGCCGCATCATGGCCGAGGCCCGACCGGACATCGTGCTGCATGCCGCGGCGCTGAAGCATGTGCCGATCACCGAGGCGCAGCCCCTGGAAGCCATCCTGACCAATGCGCTCGGCACCCGCGTGGTGGCCGATGCCGCGCGCGATGCCGGCGTCAGCTGCTTCGTGCTGGTCAGCACCGACAAGGCGGTGAACCCGGTTTCCGTCATGGGCGCGACCAAGCGCCTGGCGGAAATGTACGGCCAGGCGCTGGATGACCCGCAGGGCATGCGCTGCCTGGCGGTGCGACTCGGCAATGTGCTGCGCTCCAGCGGCAGCGTGGTGCCGGTGTTCCAGCG
>JAIXVH010000179.1 GCA_027483125.1 Acetobacteraceae bacterium
ACGTATCTCTGCTGTTTGACAACCGAACCTGCCTCAACCAAGCCCGCCCCGGCGCCGGCCGGGAAATTTGTCGCAAGCCTGAATGATGCCGCACTGCCGGCCCCCAGCCCGAGGAATTTGTCGCACCCGTGCACGACTGGGCCTCACGCCCCGAATTTGTCGCAACCCCGCATCACGCGCCCCGCCCGCGCACCACACACAACCCGGCCGCCACCATTGCCCCACAGCCCGCCACCACCAGCACCCAGGGCGTGGCCACCGCCGCGTGCAAGCACAGCGCCACCAGCATCGTCCCCGTCGCCTGGCCGAACACCCGCGCGGTGGACTGCATGCCCCCCGCCACGCCCGCCCGCGCCCGTGGTGCGGCGCCCAACATCGCCCGGTTGTTCGGCGCCTGGAAACTGCCGAACCCCGCGCCGCAGAAGAACAAGGCCAGCATCAGCACCCATGCCGGCGCCCGCGGGTCCAGCATCGCCACCATCACCAGCCCCAGCGCCACCAGCCCCGCCCCCACCGCCGGCAACAGCGCCGAGGTCACGCGGTCACTGAAGCGCCCGGCCAGCGGTGCGGCTATCGCGATCGCCGCCGGCCAGGCCGAGAGGATCAGCCCGATCTCGGCCACGCTCCGCCCCGCCGCCGTCAGGTGGAAGGGCAGCGTCACGTAGAGCATCGCCTGCGCCCCAAACATGCAGGAGGAGGCGCCGATCGCCAGCCGCACCACCCGCAGCCGCAGCAGGTCCAGCGGGAAGACCGGCGCGGGCTTGGCCGCCGCCACCTTCAGCAGCAGCCACAAGGCCGCCAGGCCCAGCAGCAGCACCGGCGCCCCCAGCCAGGGTGCGACCAGCAGCAAATCCAGCCCCAGGATCAGGCTGCCGAAGGTCAGCACCGTCAAACCCGCGCCCACCAGGTCGAATTCGCGCGGCTGCGGCGGCACATCCGGCAGCGCCCGCTGCCCCAGCAGCAGCACCCCGAGCCCGATCGGCACCGCTAGGAAGAACATCATCGGCCAGCCCGCCACCGTGATGATCAAGGACCCGATCGAAGGCCCCACCGCCGAACAAAACGCCACGGTGAAGGCATTCACCCCGATCGCGCGCCCCAATTGCGAGGAAGGGTAGATGTTGCGCATCAACCCCGCCGTCAGCGACATCACCGAGGCCGCGCCCACCCCCTGCAACACGCGTGACGCCAGCAGCCATTCCAGCCCCGGCGCGAAGGCGCTGCCCAATGCCCCCAGCAGATAGATGCACAACCCAACCTGGTAGACGCGCCGAAAGCCCAGCACCTCACCCAGCGCCGCGCAGGGCAGCAGCAGCCCCACCATCACCAGCTGATAGGCATTGACCACCCAGGTCGCCGTCGCCGGATGGATCGCCAGATCGCGCGAGATGGTCGGCAGCGCCACATTGACCATGGCCGCGTCCAGCACGGTCATGGCCACGCCCACGGCTACGCAGATGGTGGCCGCCCGCCTGCGCGCCGGCGGCAGCCCGTCCTCTGCCATGCCCCCGGGGATGCCCCGTGGCGTCACGCTGCCTGGGCTTGTGCCACCCGCGGCAGGGCCACGCCCACCAGCTCATCCGCGCCGAGCAGCGCGATCAGCTGGTCCTCGCTCCAGCCCTCGGTGCCGGCCGGGCGCATGGGCAGCACCAGCCAGCGGTAATCGGCGGTGCTGTCGACCACGCGCACGCTCATGCCCGGTGGCAGCACCGTGCCCCATTCGGCCAGCACGCCGCGCGGGTCCCGCACCGCCCGCGCCCGATAGGCCGAGGATTTGTACCAATGCGGCGGGAAGCCCAGCACCGCGCGCGGATAGCAACTGCAAAGGGTGCAGACCACCAGGTGATGCACCGCCGGCGTATCCTCCAGCACCCCGAGCGGCGGGTTGCCCTTCATCATGGCACCCATCTCGGCCGCCACCGCCGTGCCATCGGCCAGCAGCCGCGCGCGGAATGCAGGGTCCAGCCAGGCCCGTGCCACCATGCGTGCGCCGAGTTCGGGGCTGGCGCGTTCCGTCGCCGCGCGCTTCTCGGCGATCTCGGCCTCGGTCACGATTCCCTTGCTGGCGAGCGCGGCCACCAGTTTTTCCAGCAATGCGACGCTGTCGGGCCGCGGGTCAGGCTTGGCCATCGGTATTCTCCAGCCAGTGTTCGAAGAGCTCGACCATGATGCTGTCGCCGGCCTGGCCTTCATCCCAGACGGGCGGCTGGTCGAAGACCACATGGTATAATTCGCGCGGCGCGGCAGGCCGGCGGAAGGCGATATCCTCCGGGTTCGGGAAGCTGCCCAGATAGCGCTCCACCCGCCCCGTCCTGCCGCGCAGGTAGTGCGGTGTGCGCAGATGCAGCCGCGCCAGTGCCTCGGGCCGTGCGTCCTTCACGCGCACGGCGGTGCCTGCGGGGAATTTCATGCCACCTCGTCCCAGGCCACCACGCCGCGTGCCAGCAGCACGGCCGTCATCGCCTTCAGCCATTTCTCGTAATAGGTCAGGCCGAAATATTCCTCCGGCGGCAGGCTCTCGATGTTGAGGCGCTGCTCATCGGTGGTGATCAGCCCCTTCTCGCGCAGCACCACGCGCAGCGCATCGACCCGCTTGTCGAAATCATTCAGCGGCGGGTCGTCCAGCTCCACCGGCGTGCAGCGGAAACGGGCATTGCCGCCCAGGTCGTGGTGGTAAACCGGTTGTTCCATTCCGCTAGGCTAACGCCCGCAGGCCCGCGCCGTCCAGCGCTTGACCGGCGCGCGTCGCCACGCCCAAGGATACCGTCATGAGCTTCCGCCCACCCGTGACCGACCCGCTGTTCAGCCTGGCATGGCACCTGCTCAACACCGGCCAGGCGGGCGGCCGCGCGGGCTTGGATATCCGCGTGCAGGAGGCCTGGGCGCTGTACAGCGGTGTCGGCATTCGCGTGGCCGTGCTGGATGACGGGGTGGAGGCCACCCACCCTGACCTGGCAGCGAACATGCTGGCCTCGACCGGCACGCTGCAATCGGCGCCGCTGCGCCCCGGCACGGGCGAGAATGGGGACAACCACGGCACCGCGGTCGCCGGCATCATCGCAGCCCGCGGCAACAACGCGCTGGGCGGCCTGGGTGTGGCGCCTGAGGCCGGGATCCTCGCCTATCGCAATCTCGGCCAGCCCGGCGATGGCGCGGCCAGCGCCACCCAGGCCTTTCTGCAGGCGCGGCTGGACCGCGCCGATGTGGTGAACAATTCCTGGGGCGCCGACGAGGCCTTCAACCAGGGCTGGCGCGACAGCGCCACCGCACTCTCGCAGTTGACCAGCCTGGGGCGCGAGGGGCTGGGCGCGGTGGTGGTCTTCTCCGCCGGCAATGGCCGGGCGCAGGCGGCCGATTCCAACGCCGACATGCTGCTCAACAGCCGCCATGTGATCACCGTCGCCGCACTCGACAATCGCGGCGTGGTCACGAACTACTCCACAGCCGGGGCGAATATCCTGGTGGCCGCGCCCGGCGGCCAGGCCGATCCGCAGCTGATCAACGGCCGCGGCCTGCTCACCACGGACCGCGTGGGCAGCGCCAATGGCTACAACGATACCGGCATCAACCCGGATTATTCGGGCTTCGACGGCACATCCGCCGCCGCCCCCGTGGTGTCGGGCATCGCCGCGCTGATGCTGCAGGCCAATCCGGGGCTGGGCTACCGCGACGTGCAGGAAATCCTGGCGCTGACCGCCCGCGTGACCGACCCCTTCGATACCAGCCGCATCACCAACGCCACCGGCAATTGGAATGGTGGCGGCATGGGCTTCTCGCGCGACAGTGGTTTTGGCCTGGTCGATGCCGGCGCCGCGGTGCGACTGGCCGAAAGCTGGGGCACCGCGCGCACCGAAGCCAACCTGCTCACCGCCTTCCGCGATTCCACCCTGGCCGACGGCACGGCCATCACCGCCGGCGGCCAGGTGCAGACCAGCTTCGTCATGACCGCGCCGGGCGGCGCCTTTGGCGGCTTCCGGATCAACCGCGTCGAGCTGGATCTGGCGCTGACCGCCACCCGCGCGGCCGATATCACGGCCAGCCTTCGCTCGCCGGGCGGCACCGTCATTCCGCTGCTGGTCACGCCCGGCAATGCCTTCGCCTTCAACGGCGACACGCCCGACCCCGCGCGCCCCATGGCCTGGCCCACCGATGGCTATTCCCTGACCACGCCGGGCTTCTGGGGCGAGAATGCCGTGGGGGTCTGGCAACTCACGATCGGCTCGGTGAGCGGCGCGACATTCGATGCCGCGCGGCTGCGCGTGCTGGGCGATTCCGCCACCGCCCCGGGCATGGGCAGCGCCGAAGTGCTGACCGATGATTTCGGCACGCTCGCCGTGCTGTCCGCCGCGCGCGCCACGCTGGGGCAGGGCGGTGTCACCGCCATCAATGCCAGCCCGCGCAGCGGCGCCATCATGCTCGACCTGAACGAGCAGGCAGGCCGCGCCGATGGCGTGCTGATCGCCATGACCGGCAGCACCCTGCGCGACCTGCTGGGCGGCGCGGGCGATGACACGCTGGTGGGCGACAACCTGGCCAATATGCTCGCGGGCAGCTGGGGCCGCGACCTGCTCTCCGGCCGCAACGGCGCCGACAGCCTGCTGGGCGGGCTGGGGCTGGACACGCTGCTGGGCGGCCAGGGCAATGACACGCTGCGCGGCGGCCTGGACCACGACACGCTGCATGGCGAGGAAGGCGAGGACCAGCTTGATGGCGGCCTGGGCCATGATGTGCTGGGCGGCCAGGACGGGCGCGACACCCTGTGGGGCGGGCCAGGCGATGACACGCTCTATGCCGGGCTGGAGGCCGATGAATTGTGGGGCGAGGCCGGCGATGACTGGCTCTATGCCGAAGCCGGCCATGACCAGGTGATCGCAGGCAGCGGCCGCGATGCGCTGTTCGGCCAGGATGGCGATGACCGCCTGTTCGGTGAGGCCGGGGCGGACCAGATCTTCGGCGGGCTCGGTGTCGATTTCCTGGCCGGGCAGGAGGGCGACGACACCCTCTGGGGCGAGGCCGGCAATGATTTCCTTTATGGCGGCGTGGGCCAGGACCAGATCGCCGGCGGCGCGGGCGCGGATATCTTCTACTTCCGCAACCGCGCCGAAAACGCCGACATGATCATCGACTTCAACCGCGCCGAGGGCGATCGCATCGCCATCGAAGGCGCCGCCTTCAACATGCCCGCGGGCTGGACGCTGGCCCCCGGCTTGGGCCTGCTGCAAGGGGCCGGCGTGCTGCCCCTGCAGCGCACCGCCACCATGTACATGGACAACACCACCCGCGCCCTGTGGTTCGACCCCGACGGCAACGGCCCCGGCGCGCCGGGCGTCGTCGCCTTCCTGCTCAACACACCCTTGCTGCAACCGGGGGATTTCTGGATCGTGTAGCCGGAACCGGAGACACCCCATGCGAACCACCCGCCGCGCCCTGGCCGCCCTGGCCACTGCACCGATCATCGCGCCGGCCTATGCGCAATGGCCCGAACGCCCGGTGCGGATCATCGTGCCCTTCGCACCCGGCGGCGGCACCGACATCATCGCGCGCCTGGTCGCGCAGCATCTGCAGACCGTCACCGGTCAGTCCTTCATCGTGGAAAACCGCAGCGGCGGCTCGGGCGTGATCGGCACCGAAGCGGTGTTCCGCGCCGCCCCCGACGGGCTGACCCTGGCCATGACATCCTCAGGGCCGTTCAGCATCCTGCCTCTGCTGCAAAGCGTGCCCTATGACCCGATGACCGGCTTCGCGCATGTCGCCCTGCCGGCGCACACACCATTGTTCATGGTGGTGCCGCCCAATTCGCCCCACCGCAGCATCGCGGATTTCATCGCCGCAGCACGAGCCAACCGCGCGGGCATGAATGCCTGCAATGTGGGCGTCGCCTCGCCCTCACACCTCGCCGCCGAAATGTTCGCCGCCGGCTTCGGCCTGCGCTTCGAGAACATCCCACACCGCGGCAGCGCACCCGCCCTGCAAGATACCGTGGCCGGCCAGTGCGACGTGCTGTTCGACAGCGGCACATCCTCGGCTATCCCCGTGCGCCAAGGCCAGGTGCGCGCGCTGGGCGTCACGTCACCCCAACGCCTGCCGACCTTCCCGGATATCCCCACCATCGCCGAAAGCGGCAAGCCCGGCTTCCAGGCCAGCACCTGGTCAGCCCTGGTGGCACCGGCCGGCACACCGGCGGCCATCGTCGAACGCATCAACGCCGAAACCCGCAATTTCGTGCGCACACCAGCCCAACAAGAACGCCTGACCGCACAAGGCAGCGTCCCCCTCGACCTCTCCCCGCAAGGCTTCACCGACTTCCTGCGCACCGAAATGGACGCCTGGCGCGACGTGATCCGGACGGCGAATATCCGGGTGTAGCGGGGTGGTTCCGGATGGGGTGGGTGGCCCTTGGAGAGGGGCTTTGCCCCCCTCCAAACCTTCATCGCCTTCGGCGCTTCAGCCCACCAGGGGTCAACGACCCCTGGACCCGGTGTGGGTTATGGCAGGGTTAGGGGAGGGGGCAGCGACCGCCCTTCCCACCGGTATTGCCCCTGAAGCCCCCTCCCCTAACCCTGCCAAGACTCATGGGTTCCAAGGGCCTTTCGGCCTTTGGTGGGTGGGGGTCTGGGGGAGGGCAAAGCCCTTCCCCAGGACGTCACTCACAACCTTACCGCCATCAGCAAAGCCACCGCACACAGGCCCGCCATCGCCAGGAACGCGCCGCCGCCCAGTGCTGCGTAGAGCGGGCCTGATGCCAGCATCAGCAACCCGCTCGCCAGGCCCACGCCCAACGCCGCGTGCAGGGTCTGTGCTCGCGCACCCAGCGCTGCCGGCAATGCGCCCATGGCGCGGATCGCCGCCAGGTGCATCGCGCCGAAGGTCGCCGCGTGCAGCGTCTGCACCGCGAACAGCGCCGCGACATCCGTTGTGCCCGCCGTCACCACCCAGCGCAGCACCCCCGCGCCGGCAGCCAGCATGGCCAGGCCGCGCAGCCCCAACCGGTCGGCGAAGCGCCGGCCGAACAGGAACAGCGCCACCTCCGCCACCACCCCCCAGGCCCAGAGCGCGCCGATCACGCCCGGTGACAGCCCCGCCGCCGTCCAATGCAGCGTCGAGAAGCCGTAATACACCGCGTGGCTGCCCTGGATCAGCGCCGAGCATGGCAGCAGCCGCCGGAACAGCGCGTGGCGCAGCGGCTCCCATAATGGCCCGCGCGCGGCGGGCGGCGTGCGCGCATCGGGCAGGCCCAGGCAGACCAGCGCGGTCAGCAGCAGGGCAGCACCTGCGACCAACAGCGCGCCCAGCGGGCCGGCCGCGCCCACCGCCTGGCCGGCCAGCAGCGCGCCCGCGATGAACGTAATGCTGCCCCAGGCGCGCACGCGGCCGTAATCGAAGGGCCGGCGGCGCATTTCCGCCACCGCCGCCGCGTCCGACAAGGGAATGATCGGCGCCACCGCGGCGCTGTGCAGCAGTTGCACCATCGCCAGCAACAGCACGCCCTGCACCAGCGCCAGCAGGGGCAAGGTCAGCGCCGCCAAGGCCGCGCCCACCACCAGAACCGCGCGCAGGCCCAGGTTGTCGGCCATGCGCCCCGAGGCCGGGCCGGCCAGCAGCCGCGTCGCCGTGCCCAGCGCCAGCACCAGCCCGACCTGCTGTGGCGACAGCCCGCCCTCGGCCAATGCCACCGGAATGAACGGCATCGCGGCACCCAGCGCCATGAACTGGGCTGCGAATAACAGGGCGAAGCGTGTGGCGGGTTGCACACACAAGGCTATGCGCGGCTGCCGCGCCCGTTGCAATCCGCGCGGTTTCGCCGCATCACCGCGCGGTCAATTCCACACGGTTCCCCCATGTTCACCGCACGCGTCCGGGCCATCCTCGGCCCCACCAACACCGGCAAGACCCATCTGGCGATGGAGCGCATGCTGGCGCATTCCAGCGGCATCATCGGCTTCCCGCTGCGCCTGCTGGCGCGCGAGAACTATGACCGCATGGTCAAGGCCAAGGGCGAGAAGCACGTCGCGCTGATCACCGGCGAGGAAAAGATCGTCCCGCCCGATGCGCGCTGGTTCGCCTGCACGGTGGAAGCCATGCCGCTGGACCGCCGCGTGGAATTCGTGGGCGTGGACGAAATCCAGCTCTGCGCCGACGCTGATCGCGGGCATGTCTTTACCGACCGCCTGCTGAACGCGCGCGGCATGGTGGAAACCATGTTCATGGGGGCGGAGACCATCCGCCCGCTGTTGCAGCGCCTGGTGCCGCAGGTGGAGATCGAGAGCCGGCCGCGCCTGTCGCAGCTCACGCATACCGGCTTCGTGAAGCTGGGCCGCCTGCCGCCGCGTTCGGCCGTGGTCGCGTTTTCCGCCGGTGAGGTCTACGCGATCGCGGAGGCCATCCGCTCCCGCCGCGGCGGTTGCGCGGTGGTGATGGGCCGGCTGTCGCCGCGCACGCGCAACGCCCAGGTCGCGCTGTACCAGAACCGGGAAGTGGATTTCCTGGTCGCCACAGATGCCATCGGCATGGGCCTGAACATGGATGTGGACCATGTGGCCTTCGCCTCGCTTGTGAAGTTCGACGGCCATGCGCCGCGCCAATTGACCGCGCAGGAGGCCGCCCAGATCGCCGGCCGCGCCGGCCGCGGCATGCGCGACGGCACCTTCGGTTCGACGGGCGATTGCCCGCCGCTGCCGGAGGAGATGGTCACCAAGATCCAGGACCACCAGTTCGACAATCTGAAGACGCTGGCCTGGCGCAATTCGGAGCTGGACTTCACCAGCATCGACGCCCTGCTGGACAGCCTGAGCGCACCCTCCCCCGCACCCGGCCTGGCCAAGGGCCATGACGCGACGGACCACATCACGCTGAACATGCTGGCGCGCGATGCCGATGTGCGGCGCCTGGCGGGCAATCGTTCGCGGGTGCAGCTGCTGTGGGAAGCCTGCTCAGTGCCGGATTTCCGCAAGCTGGCCGATGACAGTCATACCCGGCTGTGTGGCCGCATCTTCCGCCACCTGGCCGAAGATGGCGCGCTGCCCGATGACTGGGTGGCCGGGCAGATCGCGCAGATCGGCGGCACTGAGGGCGATATCGACACGCTGATGGCGCGTCTCTCGGGCATCCGCATCTGGTCGTATATCGCGGCGCGCGCGGATTGGCTGAAGAACGCGGCCGAGGCGCAAAACCTGGCGCGCACCGCCGAGGAAACCCTGTCGGACGCGCTGCATGAGCGGCTGACGCAGCGCTTCGTGGATAAGCGCGCGGCGCATCTGATCCGCCGTCTGGACCCGGCCAGCGAGGAGGAATTGCTCTCCGCCGTCACCCGCCAGGGCGAGGTGGTGGTCGAGGGCCATAATGTCGGCAAGGTGGAAGGCTTCCTGTTCCACACCGATGCCGAGATCGATGACGAGGAGACGCGCAAGCTGGTGCTGCGCGCCGCCCGCCGCGCGCTGCGCGAGGAAATGCCGCGCCGTGTCGCAGCCCTGGAAATCGCCAAGGCCGAGAGCTTCACCCTGACGCCCGACCACAAGGTGCTGTGGGATGGTGCTGATGTCGCGCGGCTGCGCGTGGGTGCCGAGGCCAGCAAGCCGCAGATCGAGGTGGTGCCCAGCGAATTCCTGGATGGCGCGCAACGCGAGCGGGTGCGCGCGCGGCTCGCCGCCTGGATCGAGGGCGTGCTGAGCAAGGACCTGGCCAGCATCGCCGCCGTCGAGAAGAAGGCGGAGGACGACAACACCCTGCGCGGGCCGGCCTTTATGCTGCGCGAATCCTTGGGCATCCGTCCGGGCAATTCGCGCGTGCAGACGGGCAATGAGGTGCAGGCGAAACTGAAAGCCATTGGCGCGCGGGCGGGGCGTTTCGCGCTCTATGTGCCCGATGCGCTGAAGCCGCGCGCCATGGCGATGCGCGCGCAGCTTTGGGCGCTGTCGCGCAACATCCCCACGCCGGAATTGCCGCCGCCGGGCCTGGTGGCGCTGCCGGTGGATGGGGTGACGGTGCTGTCCTGGCCGCCCGGCTTTGGCGAGGCGATCGGCTGGGTGCCGGCCGGGCCGCTGGGACTGCGGCTGGATGTGGCCGAGCGGATTGCGGGCGATGTCAGCTTCGCCACGCGCCGGGGGCCTGCCGTGTGGCAGCCGGAATGGCTGACGCGCTACGGCATCAAGCCCGAGAATTTCGCGGGCGTGCTGGCGGCGATGGGCTTCCGGCTGATCGAGGCGGAAGTGCTGCCGGAAGGGATGTTCGGCCCGACGCAGCCGGCGCGTGTTTCGTGGGCGCGGCCGGAGCGGGCGCCGCGGCCCGAGCGTGGGCCAAGGCCGGAACGTGGGCCGCGGCGCGAGGGTGAAGGCGAAGCGCGTGCTCCTCGTGGCCCGCGCCCCGACCGTGGGCCGCGCCCGGATCGCGGCCCGCGCCGTGATGCGCCGCCCACCGAGGCACAGGCGGCAGGCGCACCGGCCGCAGACGCGCCGAAGCGCGAGGAACGCCAGCCGCGCCGCCCCGGCGCGCCGGGTGGTGCCTTCGGCAAGACCGGGCCTGGGGATCGCGGCCCGCGGCCGGATGGTCCGCGCAAATTCGATGGCCCGCGTGGGCCGCGAGACGATCGCCCGCGCGGTCCCCGCGACGATCGCGGCGGCAATGGCGAGACGCGCGTCTTCCACCAGGACAAGACACCCGTGGCGGCTGAGGATAATCCCTTCGCCAAACTCGCGGCGCTGAAGCTGAAGTAGGGCGTGGTCCGCCAAGCTGGCATCGGCGGCGCGGTGAATCACGCTCTCACGGCGTGGCTGCCGCCGGCGAGGCGGTAGCCATGGAGCGTCCGGCCGAGTGGGAAAGGCTGGATGTCTGGTTGTGGTATGCGCGCGTGGGCAAGACGCGCGCGCTCTGCGCCAAGGCCGTGGGCCAGGGCGGGTTCCGCGTGAACCGCATGCCGGTGGACAAGCCGCACCACAAGCTGCGGGTGGGCGATGTCGTGACCTATATGTGGGGCGAAGAGGTGCGCGTGTGGCAGGTGGTGGCGCTGGGGACGCGGCGCGGGCCTCCGGAAGAAGCCCGCGCGCTGTATGTGGCGCTTACGCCTGGCGCTCCACCATCAGCGTCTTGATCTTGCCGATGGCTTCCGCCGGGTTCAGCCCCTTCGGGCAGGACCGCGTGCAGTTCATGATGGTGTGGCAGCGATACAGCCGGAACGGGTCTTCCAGATTGTCCAGCCGCTCACCCGTTGCTTCGTCGCGGCTATCGGCGATCCAGCGATAGGCGGCCAGCAGCACGGCCGGGCCCAGATAGCGGTCGCCATTCCACCAGTAGGACGGGCAGGAGGTGGAGCAGCAGAAGCACATGATGCACTCCCACATGCCATCCAGCTTGGCGCGTTCTTCCTTGGACTGGCGGCGCTCCTCATCGGGCGGCGGCGGCGTTTCGCTCTTCAGCCAGGGTTCGATGGAGCGGTATTGCGCGTAGACTTGGCTCAGGTCGGGCACCAGATCCTTCACCACCGGCATATGCGGCAGCGGCGAGATCTTCACATCGCCCTTCACGTCTTCGATGGGCTTCAGGCAGGCCAGCGTGTTCAGCCCGTCGATGTTCATCGCGCAGGAGCCGCAAATGCCCTCGCGGCAGGAACGGCGGAAGGTGAGGGTGGTGTCCACCTCGTTCTTGATCTTGATCAGCGCGTCCAGGACCATCGGGCCGCACTTATCCAGGTCCAGCTCGTAGGTGTCGGTGCGCGGGTTGTCGCCCGTGTCCGGATCCCAGCGATAGATCTTGAAGGCGCGCACATTGGTGGCACCGGCCTCGGCCTTGAAGGTCTGGCCCTGGCCGATGGTGGAGTTCTTCGGAAGCGTGAAAGTGGCCATGGTTCAGTACACCCGTGCCTTCGGCGGAAACACCTGAACCTCATTGGTCAGCGTCCGCATCTTCACATCGCGATAGTCCAGCTTCACCTCGCCCTTGTCGTTCATCCAGGCGAGCGTGTGCTTCATCCAGTTCTCGTCATCGCGGTCAGGGCAGTCTTCATGCGCATGCGCACCGCGGGATTCCTTGCGCGCATCGGCGCCGACAATCGTCGTCATCGCATTGCCGACCAGGTTGTCCAGTTCCAGTGCTTCCACCAGATCCGAGTTCCAGATCAGGCTGCGATCGGCGATCTTGATATCGCTGTAGCCAGCATGCACGCCCTTCAGCTTGTGCACGCCCTCTTCCAGCAGCTTGGTGGTGCGGAACACGGCGGCATGGTCCTGCATGGCGCGCTGCATGGTCTCGCGCAGTTCGGCCACGCTGGTGGAACCCTTCGCATTGCGCACGCGGTCAAACCGGTCCAGCGCGTTCTCGCCGGCCTTGGGCGGCAGCGGCGGCTGCGCGGCACCCGGGCGCACCACTTCCTTGGCGCGATGCGCGGCGGCACGGCCGAACACCACCAGGTCCAGCAGCGAATTGGTGCCCAGGCGGTTGGCGCCATGCACC
>JAIXVH010000362.1 GCA_027483125.1 Acetobacteraceae bacterium
ACCACCGCCATGCCGGCGCTGCCGGTGAAGCCGGAGAGCCAGGCCAGCCGCTCGCCCGAAGGGGCGACATACTCGCCCAGATACTCATCCGAGCGCGGGACCAGGAAGCCATCGACATCGAGGCGGGCCAGTTCGGCGCGGAGCGCGGCCAGGCGTTGGGCGTGGGTCATAAGCGCTTTGTGGACCAGGGCGGCGGATGATTCCAGTGGCGAGAACAATGGCATTCGAGTATGTTTCTGCCATTCAGAACAGGGGTGGCAGATGGGCTACGTCTCGACCACGATAGACGGTGCCGGCCGCTTTGTCGTGCCAAAGGATATGCGCCAGGCGCTAGGCATCGAAGGCGGCGGGGAGCTGATGCTCTCGGTGCGCGATGGCGCGTTGATCTGCATGACACGGGCCGAGGCGCTGCGCCGCTTGCAGGCGGCGTTGCTAGACGCCAAGCCCGGCGCTGCGCTGCTGTCCGAGGAGCTGATCGCCGAGCGCCGCCTGGAAGCCGCGCGCCTGGCCAAGCGTGGCTGACTGGCTGCTCGACGCCTCCGCCCTGCTGGCCGCGGCGCAGAACGAGCCGGGGGGCGAGATGGTGGCGGCCGTGCTGGACCGCGCCGCGATATCGGCCGTCAATGCATTGGAAGTGATGGCGGTGCTGGCCCGCCGCCTGGGCGACCAGGACGCCCGGGAGCGCTTCGCCATGCTGGCCCTGCCGGTACTGCCCTTCACGGAAGCCGAGGCTGCTATCGCCCAGCCTTTGCTCCGCGCGCATCGCGGCGTGTTGTCGCTGGGCGATGCCGCGTGCCTCGGCACGGCGCTGGCCACCGCGCGGCCCGTGCTGACCGCGGACCGTGCCTGGGCGGGCCTTGGCCTTGGACTGGACATCCGCCTCATCCGCCCCCCGATGCAAACATGACAAAGCGCGCGATTGCGCCTATCTGCACCGCACAACGCCGGGCGGCCATCCAGCCGCAGCGCAACACACCCCAAGGCCCATGACCGATACGCCGCTCGACCGCATCCGCAATTTCTCGATCATCGCGCATATCGACCACGGGAAATCCACGCTGGCCGATCGCCTGATCCAGACCACCGGCACCATCGCCGCGCGCGACATGACCGAGCAGGTGCTCGACAACATGGAGATCGAGAAGGAGCGCGGCATCACCATCAAGGCGCAGACCGTGCGCCTGGCCTATAAGGCCGATGATGGGCTGACCTATACGCTGAACCTGATGGACACGCCGGGCCATGTGGACTTCGCTTACGAAGTGTCCCGCAGCCTGGCGGCCTGTGAGGGTTCGCTGCTGGTGGTCGATGCCTCCCAGGGCGTGGAGGCGCAGACGCTGGCCAATGTCTACCAGGCGATCGATGCGGGCCACGAGATCGTGCCGGTGCTGAACAAGATCGACCTGCCGGCCGCCGAGCCCGACCGCGTGAAGCAGCAGATCGAGGATGTGATCGGGCTGGTCGCCGATGATGCGGTGATGATCTCGGCCAAGACCGGCATCAACATCGAAGCCGTGCTGGAAGCCATCGTGACGCGCCTGCCGCCGCCGAAGGGTGACGCGAACGCCACCACCAAGGCGCTGCTGGTCGATAGCTGGTACGACGCCTATCTCGGCGTGATCGTGCTGGTGCGGGTGAAGGATGGCCGCCTGCGCAAGGGCCAGAAGGTGCGCATGATGTCCAATGGGGCGGCGCATGTGATCGAGCAGGTGGGCGTCTTCTCGCCCAAGATGCGCCCGGTCGACAGCCTGGGCCCGGGCGAGGTCGGCTACCTGACCGCGGCCATCAAGACGGTGGCCGACACCAATGTGGGCGACACCATCACCGATGACCGCAACCCGGCCACCGAAGCCCTGCCGGGCTTCAAGCCCTCCGTGCCGGTGGTGTGGTGCGGGCTGTATCCGGTGGATGCCGATGATTTCGAGAAGCTGCGCGATTCACTGGGCAAGCTGCGGCTGAACGACGCCTCCTTCCATTATGAGGCGGAGAGCAGCGCGGCGCTGGGTTTCGGCTATCGCTGCGGCTTCCTGGGCCTGCTGCATCTGGAGATCATCCAGGAGCGCCTGTCGCGCGAATTCGACCTGGATCTGATCGCGACCGCGCCTTCGGTGGTCTACCAGCTGACGCGCACCAATGGCGAAGAGCTGGAAATCCACAACCCGGCCGACATGCCCGATGGCAGCCTGATCGACCATATCGGCGAGCCCTGGATCAAGGCCACCATCATGGTGCCCGACGACTATCTCGGCCCGGTGCTGACCCTGTGCAATGAACGCCGCGGCCGCCAGGTGGAGCTGACCTATGTCGGCAACCGCGCCATGGCCGTCTACCGCCTGCCGCTGAACGAGGTGGTGTTCGATTTCTACGACCGGCTGAAGAGCGTCTCGCGCGGCTATGCCAGCTTCGATTACGCCATGGACGGCTATGAGGAAGGTGATCTGGTGAAGATCTCCATCCTGGTGAACAACGAGCCGGTGGATGCGCTGTCCTTCATGGCGCATCGCAGCCAGGCGGACCGCCGCGGGCGCGCCATTTGCGAGAAGCTGAAGGAGCTGATCCCCCGGCAGCTGTTCAAGATCCCGATCCAGGCCGCGATCGGTGGCCGCGTGATCGCGCGTGAGACCATCTCCGCGCTGTCCAAGGATGTGACCGCCAAGTGTTATGGCGGCGATATTTCACGTAAACGCAAATTGCTGGACAAGCAAAAGGAAGGCAAGAAGAAGATGCGCCAGTTCGGCAAGGTTGAAATCCCGCAAAGCGCGTTCATCGCCGCCCTGAAGATGGACGCCTGAACCCATGGAATATCGTGGTTGCGACTATACGGTGGGGCCTTTGCGCGGCGGCAAGGCTTGGCGCTGGACGTTTTATGATGGCGTGGGCTCGGGCGCGAAGCCAGTGGAATCGGGTGACACCACCGGCCATGAGCGCGTGGCCAAACAGGCGGCGATC
>JAIXVH010000246.1 GCA_027483125.1 Acetobacteraceae bacterium
AGCTTGCGCAGACGCCACCAGAGAATGCCGCCACCGACCACCGCCGCGGCAATCAGGATCGGCAGCAGCAACGCCAGCGCCACCACGGACACCACCGCCAGCACCGCCAGGACCGACACACCGGCCGCGATCAGCGCATAGCGCAGGACCATGCCCAGCACGCGGTCCATGCGCGTGGGCGCGGGCTGGCGGAATTCGCCCTCCGGCGTCAGGTCAAGGGTGGGGCGCTTGGGGTCCATGACGGCAATGTTGCGCGCCCGCCATCCCGTTTCAAGGCGTGTGCGGTGTTGCCGACTGTTGCGGGCGCACCAGCAGCGTCGTGCCGTCGACGCCGGCCACCACCACGGCACTGCCGGGTGCGGCGGGTTCCAGCAGCCGGGCGGGCCAGTCGCTGTCACCCAGGCGCACCCGCGCGCCTTCAGGATCGTCACTGATCAAGCGTCCGGTGCGGCCGGCCAGGCCGGTTTCAGGCGCATTCACCCGGGTCACCGTGCGCCGCCGCGTCATCGAAACGCCAATGCCCGCGGCCAAGGCCACCAGGAACAGCGCCACCGCCGGCGCGAAGCTGAGCTCCAGCGCCATCACGGCAAGCCCCGTCACCACCGCGGCCAGCCCGATCCAGACCAGGAAGACGCCGGGCAACATCATCTCGGCGCAGAGCAGCACCAGGCCGCCACCCAGCCAGAAGGCCCAGGCAGGGAGCATCATGTGTTGGGCACCGAACGCGCGGGCGGGCGGGCCGCCGGGGCGGCGCCTTCGGGATGCTGGCGCATGAACTCCATGGCCTGGGCGATGGCCCCTGCCATGCCCGCACTTTCCATTGGCACGATCACGAGCTTCTGCGCCGGATTCTGTGCCAGATGCGCGAAGGCTGCGATGTACTTGTCGGCGATGAAATAGCGCAGCGCGGCATCACCCGTCTCCGCGGCCGCTTCCGCCACCAGCCGGGTGGCGCGGGCTTCCGCTTCGGCCAGGCGTTCACGCGCCTCGGCATCGCGCTGGGCGGCTTCGGCGCGGCCCTCGGCGGCCAGGATCAGTGCCTGTTTCTCACCCTCCGCGCGCTGGATTTCCGCCTGCCGGTCGCCCTCGGCCTTGGCGACCGTGGCGCGGCGTTCGCGCTCGGCGGTCATTTGCAGGTTCATCGCGCGGATCAGGTTGTCAGGCGGCTCCACCTTGCGGATTTCCACGCGGCTGACCTTCACGCCCCAGGGGTCGGTGGCGCCGTCCAGGATCGCCAGCAGCGAGGAATTGATCCGCTCACGGCCTGAGAGCGTGGCGTCCATCTCCATCTCGCCGATCACCGCGCGGATATTGGTCATGGCGATGGCGGACAGCGCCTGTTGCAGGTTCTGCACGGCATAGGCCGCCTTCTCCGGCGACATGACGCGGTAATAGACGATGCCATCCACCGCGACCGAGGCATTGTCCTTGGTGATGACCGATTGCTCGGGGATGTCGAGCACCACCTCCTGCACATTCAGCTTGCGCCCGATGCGGTCGATGAAGGGGATGATGAGGTGCAGGCCGGGTTCGATCAGCCGGGTGAAGGCGCCGAAGCGCTCCACCGTCCAGACCTCGCCCTGCGGCACGGTGCGGATGCCCTGGGCCACGGCGAAGATCGCCAAGACCAGCAGGATGACCAGCACGATGCTGGCGGCATCAATGATCATGGCTGCCGCCCGTGCTCCGCACTGCGCCAGAGTGCCGCATCCATCAGGATGGGCGCCAGCGCATCGGCGATGGCATCGAGCAATGCCGCGCCCTTCTCGGCGCTGGCGCGGCGCGCATCTCCGATCACGCCGGTCTGGCTGAGATGGGCGAAGCTGCGGCGCACCGAAAGCCCGCGCGGCTGGCCGGGGGCGCGGGTGGTCATGGGGCCGAAGGCGCCGGCCATGCGGTCATCGCGCACGCAGCCTTCCGTCAAATGCAGCATCAGGCTGGTCTCGGCCTCGCAGGCATGCATCAGGCCCGGCTGGTCTTCCAGCAGGGGTTCGATGGCCTCAGGCACGATGTGCCAATAGGTGCCGCCCATCACCGCCAGGCCCAGATCGCGGCCGATTTCGGTGACCGCGATGTCGATCGCGGCCGTGTTGCCGCCATGTGCATTCAGCAGGAACAGCCGCGAAAACCCGTGCCGCGCGACCGAGGCCGCGATGCCCTTCAGCACCGCCAGGAAGGTCGGCTGGTCGAGCGTGATGGTGCCGCCAAAGGCCATGTGGTGCTCCGCCAGGCCATGCCAGACGACGGGCAGCACCACCACGCGCTCGCCCGCCTCGTCCAGCCTGTCGGCGGTGGCCCGCGCCACGGCGCCGCCAAGGACCATGTCGGTGCCGGTGGCCATGTGCGGCCCGTGCTGCTCCAGGCTGGCGACGGGCAGGATGACAAGCGCATCGGCCTTCGCGGCCTCACGCAGTTCGGGCGCGGTCAGGCGCATCCATTGGGTTTCTGGCATGGACGAAGTGTGGCGCGTTCGGGTCAGGCGGTGAAGGGGTTTCTGACCAGGGGCGCGCGGCGCGGCGTCGATACCAATTGAAACGCCTGGACCACCTCACCCGGCGCAGCCGCGCTGGTATGCAGGCTGCATGGACGCCACAGCCACGAAGCTTGACCGCCTGCACATCGCCGTCGTCGAGGATGACCGCGAGATCGCCGTGCTCATCAGTTCGATCCTGACCACGGAGGGCCACAGCGTCACCCGCGCATCGCGCGCCGCGCAGATCGAACGCCTGCTCGGCGAACAGCATGTCGACCTGCTGCTGCTCGACCGCATGCTGCCCGATGGCGACGGGCTCGAACTGTGCCGCAGGCTGCGCGCATCGCCGCGCACTGCCCGCCTGCCGGTGATCATCATCTCGGCGCTCGGCAGCGAGATGCAGCGCGTCGGCGGCCTTGATGGCGGCGCCGATGACTATCTGGTCAAGCCCTTCGCGCCGGAAGAACTGCTGGCCCGCATCCGCGCCGTGCTGCGCCGCGCGCGTGGTCCCGGCGAGGCCGCGCGGCACGATGTCATCTTCATCACCGAAGGGCTGCGCTTCGAGCCGCGGCGGCGTGCGCTGCATGGCCCGGATGGCGCGCGCATCATGCTGACCACCACGGAAATAGCGCTGCTGGGGCTTTTCCTGCAGCACCCGCAGGCGGTGCTGACGCGCGACCATATCGCCGCCAGCCTGCATGGCCGCCAGCTGCCGGCACTGGACCGCACCATCGATGTCGCGGTCAGCCGCCTGCGCCGCAAGATCGAACGCGACGGCCAGCGCTACATCGAGACGGTGCGCAACAGCGGCTATGTCTTCGCAGCGCCCGTGCAGACCATCGAGGCGGGCTGATCATGCTGCGGTCCATCTTCGCCACCACCGCGCGCCAGGTCGCCTTCGTGGTGGGCATCGCGACAATCTCTTCCAACCTGCTCGTGCTGTCGGTCTGGATAGCGCTCGCGCCGGGCAGCGTGCTGCCGGGATCCGTACGCGCGCTGGTGGCCGAGGTGGTGGCGGTGACCGAGACGCTGCGCGCCCTGCCGCCTGAATATCAGCCGGCCATGATCGCGGCCGTGGCGCAATCCATGCAATGGCACATCGCCCCGCTGGGCGCCGAGGAGCCGGCCGGACGGGCGGATCACGTGCTCAACCGCGCGCTGCGCGAACGCGTGAAGGAGCGCGGGCTGAGCATCGCCCACGCGGTCATGGCGCCGGATGGCTCCAGCCGCCATGGCGTCGTGATCAGCCTGCGACCGGCGGACTCGCCCGCGCTGTCCGTCAGCATCGGCGCTGAGCGCATGCGCGATGTGATCCCGAGCATGCTGCTGCCGCCGGCCACGATCGGGCTGCTGCTGGGCGTGCCGCTGCTGCTGGTGCTGCTGTGGATGGCATCGCGCATCACACGCCCACTGGCGCGGCTGGCCGATGCCGCCGGTGGCGTCAGCGCCGCGGGCCACGGACTGCGCCTGCCCGAGGGCGGGACATCCGAAGTGCGTGCCCTGGCGCGCGCCATCAACGGGCTGCTGGAGAGGCTGCGCCATGATGTCGCGGAACGCTCGCGCATCCTGGCCGGCATCAGCCATGACCTGCGCACGCCATTGACTCGCCTGCGGCTGCGCGTGGAGGGCATGCAGGAGCAGGACTTGCGGCAAAGCCTGCGCGCCGATCTGCACCGGATGGAGAGCATCATCACTGCCTCGCTCACGCTGCTCGAGGCGGAGCTGCGCGAGGAGCCGCATGAACCGCTCGACATCGCCTCACTCGCACAGACCGTCTGCGACGAGCATGCCGATGCCGGCCATGACGCAAGCTATCATGGCCCCGCGCATCTCGTGCTGCGCGCCCAGCCCGGCGCCTTGCAGCGGGCGCTGACCAACCTCGTGGACAATGCCTGCAAGCATGCCGGCGCGGCGCGCGTCTCGATCACCGAAGCGCCGGGCCAGGTCTCGATCCTGGTCGAGGATGACGGACCCGGCATTGCGCCGACCGACCTGCCGCTGGTGACCGAAGCGTTCCGGCGCGGCGATGCCAGCAGTGCCGGCAGCGGCCTCGGCCTCGCGATCGCGACCAGCGTGGCCCGCGCGCATGGCGGCCGGCTGGAATTGCACAACCGCGCGGCGGGCGGGCTCTGCGCCACGCTGCATCTGCCGCGACTGGACGCCGCGTGACACGCCGGCTGCTGTTCTCCGCCCTGCTCTGCGCAGGGGGGATCACTGCCGCGGCGCTGCTGCTGCGCCCGGCCGTGCGTGAGGCGCCCGCGGCCATCGCTGCGCCGCGCCTGGCGGTCGCACTCGGCCGCATCGAACCGGCCAGTGATGCGATCACGCTGGCCGGTCCGCAAGGCTCGCGCAGCGGGCGCATCGCGCAATTGCTGGTCGAACAGGGCCAGAGCGTCACGCAAGGCCAATTGCTGGCGGTGATGGACAATGCCGCCGCCATGGCCGGGCAGCTCGAGCAGGCGCGCGCCGCGGCCAGGCAGCGCGAGGCCCGCCTGGCCCAGCGCCTGGTGGAGCTGGAAGCCGAAGAAGCCTCGCTGGTCGTTGCACTCTCGCAGGAGCGCAGCTCACGCGACCGTGCCCGCTGGGAATACGACCGCACCCAGCGCCTGGAACGCGGCGGCGTGCTGCGCGAGGCAGCCCTGATCGACCGCCGCCTGGCATTGGAGGTGGCGGAGCAGAAGGTGCACAGCGCCGAGCTCGCCCTGGCCCGTGTGCGCCGCCGCGACGCTGCCGGCCTGCGCCTGGAGGAAGCGGTGCTGCTCGCCGAGCGTGACATGGCAGCGGCGGCGCTCGCGCAGATGGAGCACGAAGCGGCGCTGGCCATGCTGCGCGCGCCGATCGCGGGGCGCATCCTGCGCATCAACACCCGCCCCGGCGAGGTGCCGGGCCAGGATGGCGTGCTGCTGCTGGGCGACACCTCACGCATGCGGGTGCGCGCCGAATTGTTCGAGACGGATCTGCACATGGTCGCCCCCGGCCAGCGCGTGCGGATCACCAGCCGCGCCCTGCCCGATGCGCTGGCCGGTGAGGTCACCTGGATCGGCCTGCGCGTGGCGCGCCAGAGCATCCTGCGCGAGGACCCGGCCGCCACGCTGGATGCGCGCGTGGTGGAGGTGATGATCCAGCTCGATGCCGCCGGGTCGGCGCGCGCGGCTGGCCTGTCGGGGATGCAGGTGCGCGCGCATTTCGGCGCGGCACCATGATCGCCGGCCGCCTGCCGTTGGGCTGGATCCAGCTGGCGCACCAGCCCGGGCGCTTCGCCATGGCGCTGTGCGGTGTCGCCGCCGCCGTCACCCTGGTCTTCATGCAGCTCGGCTTCATGAACATGATCTTCGACACGACCGTGATGGTGCATCGCCTGCTGCGCGCGGATCTGGTGCTGGTCAGCCCCAGTTTCCGTGACATGATGTCAACGGGAACCATCCCACGCCGGCGCGTGGTGCAGGCGCTGGGTGTCGAAGGTGTCGCGGATGCGGAGGCGCTGTACACCGCCACGCGCGACTGGGTGAAGCCCGATGGCGAGCGCGGCACGCTGCTGCTGCTGGCCACCCGGCCGGATTTCGCCGCCTTCACCGACCCCGTGATCACAGCACAGCAGCACCTGCTGGCGCAGCCCGGTTCCATTCTGCTGGATGCCGGGGCGCGCGGTGACTACCGCGCCGTTCTCGACGGGCTCGCGCGCGGCGAGGATTGGCGCACGGAAATGGGGGGGCGGGCGATCACCGTGGTCGGGCGGTTCCGCCTCGGCTCCTCCTTCGGCAATGAGGGCGTGCTGATCGCCTCCGACGAGACGCTGCAGGCATTGGCCCTGAACCGCGCGGCGGCGGCACCCAATATCGGGCTGGTGCGGCTGGCGCCCGGGGCCGATCTGCGCGCCACCCAGGCGGCCATCGCGGCCATGCTGGACCCCGCCGATACGCGCGTGCTGACGCATGCCGAATTCGTGCAGCACACGCGCGGCTACATGGTCAGCAACTCGCCCATCGCCATCGTCTTCGGCTTCGGCCTGGTGGTGGGGCTGGTGGTGGGCGCGATGGTGGTGACGCAGATCCTGACCGCCGATGTGCAGGAGCACATGGGCGAATACGCGACCTTCAAGGCCATGGGCTTCTCCAACCGGCGCATCCTGGCCATCGTCTATGAGCAATCGCTGCTGCTCGCGGCGCTGGGCTTTCCCATCGGCCTGCTCTGCGCGCTGGGCCTGTATGAGATGATCCGCGCGGCGGTCGCCATGCCGATCACCATGCCGCTGTCGCGCGTGGCGATCGTCTTCGGCGCGACCTTCGCGATGTGCGCGCTGGCCGGCACCCTGGCCACGCGGCGCGCGCGGCGGGTCGATCCGGCGGATGTGTTCTGATGGCCGCGATCATCGCCCGCGGGTTGACGCATGGCTATGGCGAGGGGCCGGTGCTGCGCGCGCTCGATCTCGAGGTCGCGGCGGGCGAGGTGCTGTTCCTGATGGGCCCCTCGGGCTGCGGCAAGACCACGCTGCTGACGCTGATCGGCGCGCTGCGTTCGGTGCAGCAGGGCGAGCTCACGGTCCTGGGCCATGCGCTGCACGGCGTGGATGATGCGGCGCGTGTCGCATCGCGCCGGCGGACCGGCTTCGTCTTCCAGCACCACAATCTGCACCGCAGCCTGACCGCCTTGCAGAATGTGATGGTGGGCCTTGAAGCGCGCGGCCAGTCGCGCCTGCCGCAGGCCGAGGCGATGTGCCGCGCGGCCCTGGCATCCGTGGGCCTCGCGGGGTTCGAGGCGCGGCGGCAGGACAAGCTCTCCGGCGGGCAGCGCCAGCGCGTGGCGATCGCGCGCGCGCTGGTGGGCGGGCCGCAATTGCTGCTGGCCGATGAGCCGACCGGCGCGCTGGACAGCACGACCGGCCGTGAGGTGATGGCCGCGATGCGCAGCCTGGCCCGGGCGCAGGGCACCACCCTCGTCATCGTCACCCATGACCCGCGTCTGCACGAGGCAGGCGACCGGGTGATCGCGATGGAGGACGGCCAGATCCGGTCCATGAGGAAGGAGTTCGCCCTATGACAAGGCTTCTGCTGCTGGCCCTGCTCGCGACCGGGCCCGCGGTCGCGCAATCCCCGCGAGAGGCGGTGCGTGCCGCCTGCGCCGACGACATTGCGCGTCTTTGTCCCGACACCGCCGGCAACCCTTTGCGCATCCGCGCCTGCATGCGCGAACGCGCCGATGCGTCGAGCCCCGCCTGCCGCGCCGCCTTGCAGGCCGCGGGCGTCCTGAGCAATCCCTAGGAGGAGAGAGCTATGCTTCGAGTGATGATGCCGCTGGCAGCGCTGGTCATGGCAACAGCCCCGGCGGCGGCGCAGATGCTGCCAGGGACGGTGGGCGGCCAGCCATTGCCGGCGGGCGAATGGGCGGTGCGCCTGGGTGCGGGTGCCGCCATCGGACCGGCCTATCCCGGTGGGCGCGCCATCGTGGGTACCGCGATGCCGATGATCGATGTCGCCTATCGCACGGCCTTGCCGGGATTGGACACGGTGTACCTGAATATCCGTGACGGGTTGGGCGCGGTGGTGCTGCGCCAGGGCATGCTGTCGGTACAGGGCGGGATCGGCTTCGCGCCGGGGCGTCGTGAACGGACATCGGCGCAGCTGCGCGGCATGGGCAACCTCGATGCCGGCGGTCAGGGCAATGTCACGGTGCGGTTGGATGCAGGCCCCCTGGGCGGCTTTCTGCGGGCCGAGCGGGCCTTTGGCGGGCAGGAAGGCATGACGCTGACCTTCGGCGCGACCGGGCGCATGCGGGTGACCGAATCGATCATGCTGGCCGCGACCGTCAGCGCCCAATGGGGGGATGGGGCGCATATGCGCGAATGGTTCGGGGTGAGCGCGGCGCAGGCAGCACGCTCGGGCCTTGCGGCCTATCGGCCGGGCAGCGGCATGCGGCAGTTCAATGCCGGGCTGATGGGGCTGTACCGCCTGACATCGAACTGGGACATGACGGCACAGGTCGGTGTGCAGCATCTGCTGGGCGATGCCGCGCGCAGCCCGATTGTGCGGCGAGAAACCGCACCATTCGGCCTATTTGGCGTCAGCTACCGGTTCTGAGACCGGCGCGGCGGCGGGTCACTCCGCCGCCTGCTTCTCCGCCTCTTTCTCGGCCCGCAGCAGCGCTGCCCGGCTTTCCACCAGGTGCACCAGGTGCTCCACCATGTCATCGCTGGTGGTGGTGTGGTCCTGCTTGCCCGACGCATAGACCATGTGCTTGCCGGCACCACCGCCGGTCAGGCCGATATCGGTCATCAGCGCCTCACCGGGGCCATTCACCACGCAGCCGATGATGGACAGCGTGATCGGCTCCTCGATATGCGCCAGCCGGTCCTCCAGCTTGGCGACCGTCTTGACCACATCGAAGCCCTGCCGCGCGCAGGAGGGGCAGGAAATCACCTTCACCCCGCGGTTGCGCAGGTGCATGGATTTCAGGATTTCCCAGCCGACGCGGACCTCTTCCTCGGGGTCGGTGGACAGTGACACACGCACCGTATCGCCAATGCCCGCCCACAGCAGATTGCCCAGGCCGATGGCGGATTTCACCGTGCCCGTGCGCTGCCCGCCGGCCTCGGTGATGCCGATATGCAGCGGATGATCACAGGCATCGGCCAGCTGCTGATAGGCAGCGACCGCCAGGAACACATCGGACGCCTTCACGCTGATCTTGAACTCATGGAAGTCGTTCTGCAGCAGATGGTCGGCGTGCCAGAGCGCGGATTCGACCAGCGCCTCGGGGTTGGGTTCGCCGTATTTCTCCAGCAGATGCGGCTCCAGGCTGCCGGCGTTGACGCCGATGCGGATGGCGCAGCCATGGTCCTTGGCGGCCTTGACCACTTCCTTCACCCGCTCGGCGCTGCCGATATTGCCCGGGTTGATGCGCAGGCAGGCGGCACCGGCCTGCGCGGCCTCGATGGCGCGCTGATAGTGGAAATGGATGTCGGCCACGATCGGCACATTCACCTCGCGCACGATCTCGGCGAGCGCCGCGGTGCTTTCCTTGTCGGGGCAGCTCACGCGCACGATGTCCACGCCGGCCAATTCGCAACGGCGGATCTGCGCGATGGTCGCCTCGGCGTCATGCGTGAGCGTATTGGTCATGGTCTGGATGGAGATCGGCGCATCGCCGCCCACGGGCACCTTGCCCACCATGATGGGGCGCGCCTTGCGCCGGGCGATGTACTGATAAGGGCGGAAGCCGGCCATGTGCGGGTCCTTCGGAAGCGTTGCCGCCTATATGGCAGGACGGCAGCCGAAACCCAAGATGTCAGGCGGTGCGGGCGGCCCCTCCGGCCTTGCGGGCCTGCCAGAACAGCAGCGCCGCCGCGGCCAGCAGGGTGGGGATGACGGCCATGTTCATCGCCGCCCACCCCCAGCGCGCATGCGCATAGCCCGACAGGAACGCCGTGCAGGCCACGGTGCCGAAGACAATCACGTCATTGGCGGTCTGCGCGCGAATCCGCTCGGCCGGCGCATGGCTGGTGGCGAGCAGCGCGGTTGCGCCCACGAACATGAAGTTCCAGCCCACGCCCAGCATCATCAGGCCCACGATGAAGTGCCAATAGGTGACACCCGCCAGCGCCACGAAGGTGCAGGCGGCCGTCAACAGCGCGCCCACGATCATGATCGGGCGCATGCCGAAGCGCGTGATCAGCCGCCCGGTGACAAAGCCCGGCGCGAACATCGCCACCGCATGCCACTGGATCACGCTGGCCGAAGCCGAGACGCCAAACCCGCAGAGCATCATCTCGAGCGGTGTCGCGGTCATGATCAGGTTCATGGTGCCATAGGCGACCAGCCCCGCCACAGCGGCCGCAACAAAGGCCGGCCGCGCGATGATGGTGGAAATGGGCGTGTTGTCCGTCACCCGCGGCGGCGGCGGCGGCAGGCGCGTGCCGGCCAGCAGGAACAGGCAGGCCAACGGCAGGATCGCAATCGTCAGATAGGTGCCCAGGAACAGCAGGGGCGCCAGCGACTGGTAGGTGTGCTTGACCAGTTCCGGCCCGGCCAGCGCCGAGATGATCGGCCCCGCCATCACCAGGGAAATCGCCCGCGCGCGATATTCGGGGGATGCCACTTCGCTGGCGGCGAAACGGTAATGCTGCGCGATGCCAAAGCCGATGCCGGCGAACACCGCGCCGATATTGTACACCAGGAAACTGCCGTAATAGACGCCAGCGGCGAACACCACGCAGCCCAGGAAGGACGCGACCGCGCCGGCCGAAAACCCAGCCTTGCGCCCGAAGCGGGCGAAGATGAAACCGGCCGGAATGCTGGCCGCCATCACCGCCGTCATCTGGATCGCGATCGGCAGCGTGGCCAGTGCCGCATCACCGGTCAGGCTGTGGCCCACCAGCGGCGCCATTGCCACCTGCCCCACCACCGAGGCCTGCATCAGCGCCTGGCAGAAGAACAGGCGCCAGACGGTCACGCGCATTTCGCTGTCGGTCAAAGGTGGCTCCATCCCTGGCGCGGCAGGCTCATGGGCTGGCCTGCGGCGTCGATCACGGTGACGGTGGGTGCGCCTTCTGTGAAGTGTCCTATGCGCGTGGCCGCCATGCCCGGCGGCGCGGTGCCGGGGCGGCAGGCGAAGAGCAGTTCGTAGTCATCGCCGCCGGTGATCAGCATGGCGACGTCCGCATCCGCCGCGCCGAGCGGCACATCGGCAGCCCGCAGCACCGCCCCGCAGCCCGAGGCGCGGCAGAGATGCCCCAGGTCCTGCACCAGCCCATCCGACACATCCATGCAGGCGGTGGCGATGCCGCGCAGGGCGCGCCCCTCCGCCAGGCGCGGCGTGGGCAGGCGGTAGCGGGTGGCGAAACAGCCATCCGGGTCGGCCAGCTGGCCGCGCGCGGCGGCCAGGCCCAGCACGCCATCGCCGATGCGGCCGGTGACCCAGAGTTCATCGCCCGGCCGCGCGCCATTGCGGCGCAGCGCGGCACCGGGTGCCACCACGCCCAGGATGGTCAGCGAGAGGGTCAGCGGCCCGGGCGTGGACACAGTATCGCCGCCCAGCACCGCCAGCCCGTATTCCGCCTGGTCCAGCGCCATGCCGGCCGCGAAGGCAGCCACCCATGCATCGGCCGTGCCATGCGGCAGGGCGATGGTCATCAGATAGGCCAGCGGATCCGCGCCCATCGCCGCGAGGTCCGAGAGGTTCACCCGCAGCAGCTTGCGCCCGATCGTCTCGGGCGGGTCATCCTCCAGGAAATGCACGCCGGCGACCATGGCATCGGCCGCCAGCACCAATTCGCGGCCTGGTGGCGGGGTCAGCAGCGCGGCGTCATCGGAGAGTGCCAGGGCGCCCGCTCCGGCCAGCGGCAGGAAATGCCGCGCGATCAGCGAGAATTCCGGCGGCAGCGTCACCTGAATTCGTCGGGCCGCAGGCTGCGCGCCAGCGAATCCATCACGCCGGCGGCAAAGCGCGGCTCCTCACCCGACAGGAAGCCATGCGCGATGTCCAGATATTCGCGGATGATGACCTTGGCCGGCGGCTCCGGCAGGTCGCGCAATTCGGCCGCCGCGGCGCGCAGCAGGGCGCGCAGCACCGGGTCCAGCCGCGCGAAGGGCCAGTTGGAGGCGAGATGCGCGGTGATGATCGCATCCAGCCCCGGCGCATCGGTCGCGGCCTTGCGCATGATGGCCACGAACAGCGCAACATCGGCATCCGAGACGCGCCCTTCCTCGAAGCCCTCGCCCGGCGCGGGGCCAAGCCGGTGGCGGACGAATTGGGCGATGACAGGTTCCAGCCCGTCGCCATTCGCCTCCGCCTGGAACAGCGCCTGGACGGCGGCCACGCGCGCGCCGGTGCGCGGGCGGCCGGCGGGTTTGGGCGCGTTCACGCCAGGCCCCAGCCGCGGCGCAGCGCGATCTGGCTGAGCAGGGCGAACATCGCCTCGCGGCCCTTGTTGTGCGGGCCGGGGGCGGCGCGTTCTTCCGCCTGTTTCAGGGAATGCACGGTCAGCAGGCCGAAGCCCACGGGCAGGCCGGTCTCGGTCGCCACCGACATCACGCCCGCGCAGGCCTCCCGGCAGATATGGTCGTAATGGTCGGTCTCGCCCTTCACGACGCAGCCCAGGATCAGCACGCCATCCCAGGGCGGGGCGCCGTGCTGCGCCATGGCCTGCACCGCCATGCGCAAGGCGGCCGGCAATTCAAAGGCGCCGGCGACGTCGACGACATCAAGGCTAGCGCCCGCATCGCCCGCCATCTCGGCCGCGCCCGCACGCATCCCGTCCACCACCGCCTGGTAATAGGGCGCCTGGATGCACAGCAGCCGCGGCGCGGGGCCGGGAATGGGCGGAACGGGGCGTGCGGGCGCGTCGGCGGTGCTCATGTCGCGGATGTGGCAGAGCGACGCGGGCTTGGGAACCCGCGCGCAGGGTTTTCAGCGTCCGCCGGGATTGGTCCAGGCGCTGCCGCCGGTGCCCGGCGGCGTGCCCGTGGGCATGGCCGGCCGGGCGGCGCGCCGCTGCCGCGCCAGCCAGCCCATGCCGAAGGCGCCGGCCGCGCCCACCGCCAGCACGATGATCGCGACCAGCGGGCGGTACCAGAACCACGCCACGGCGATCACCACCGGTGCCAGCACGAAGGTCAGCAGGGCGGCGATGATCCCGGTGCCCGCGCCGATGATGCTGCCGAACAGCGGCACCACATCGGCCAGCACCACCATCGGCCGCATGATCAGCATGAAGCCGATGAACATCACCACCGCGCCCACGCCGCGCAGGATCCAGGTCAGGATACGGTTCTCGGAGACGGCGGCGTTGAACATTTCTTGCGCGCTGCGGCTGCCTTCGCGCAGCATGAACAGCCGGTCGCCGGCGCGGGTCTGGTAGGGTTCGAAGCCCTGGCCAGCCTGGCGGGCGATCAGGCTGGCGCGGCTCGCCTCGACGATCGTGAAGCTGATGCGCATATCGCCGATGCGCGGCACGGTCGGATCGCTCGCGATCAGGATACGGCCATCGACCACCTGCTGGCCGGGGCGTGCGATGGCGGTGGGCTGGGGCATCCAGTCGCGGGGGCTGCCGAAGCCGCGCAGTTGCTGTTCGGTCAGGCCATGGGCGACGAGCCGTGCATTGGTGGCGACGAATTCGCGGCTGGTGATGCGCATGGGCGGGTTCTGGTGCCCATCGGGCTGGCGGAAGCGGCTGGAATCGATCGCATCGGCCGACCAGACACGGCTGTAATGGTAGGTGGTGACGGTCTCCTGGCCGCCACCCAAGCGTGAGCGGGTTTCGCTGCGGCTCTCCTCGCGCCACTGGTACATCTCGACGCGGCGGATCAGGCGCAGCGCATTCTCGGCCGCGGCGGAGAATTCGGCATCGCGCAGCACGCCCGTGGCTGTGATGTCGCCGCTGACATGCACGAGCCGCCCGTCGAGCGCGGCATCGATGCGGCTGCCAGGCGCCGCGGTGACCATGCCCGCGCCCTCGGCCAGGGAACGGGCGGTCTGCACGGCGCGGCCTTCATTCCAGAACAGCAGGATGGAGGAGCCCGGGATGCAGATCAGCCCGATCAGGATGCCGGCGAAGGCGCCCTTGATGCGGTCCCACCAGGAGGTCGTGGTGGTCTCCTGGAATGAGTCTTGCCCATTCTGATCGTCCCCGGGGGACCATTGGCCCGACATGTGTCACCTCAACCCAGCATCACTATGCGCGGTAGATCACGAAATCGTGAGCGGTAAATCAGGCAATCAGATTAATGTTTTGTGAGGTTTGGGTGGGAATGATGGCGCGCCCTGAGGGAATCGAACCCCCGACCTGAAGCTTAGAAGGCTCCTGCTCTATCCAACTGAGCTAAGGGCGCATCCCCCATCGGAGCCTGGGCGGGCACGCCCCGCAGCCAATGGGCAAACTCACGTCACGTGACCCGAAGGCGTCAATCCGGTGTCCGCAGACTCCCTAATGGGTCCAGTTCTCGGTTCGGCCATAGCGGAAATTATCCGCATAGACCTTGGGCTTGATCGGTCTCTTGGCCCGCGCCGGTTCCACCACATAGGCCAGCCCCTGGGCGCGCGCATAGGCTTCCGCGGCCTCGGCCGTGTCGAAGCGCAGCTTGACCTGCTGCATGGTGGACAGCCCGCCGGACCAGCCGGTCACGGGATCCAGCACCTGGCGCGTATCGGGGGCGAATTCCAACACCCATTCACCCTGCCCCGCGGTGCCGGATTGCATGGCATTGCGCGGCGGGCTGTGGATGCGGGCGGGGGGCTTGTTGATCGACATGGGTCACCTCTGGCGGCGCAGCATAGGGCAAGTGGCGCGATGGTGGAATCACCTGGCCATCCGTGCCAGCCTGGGCCCCATGGAAACGACCATGATGATCCGCCGCGGCAGTGTCGTGGATGGCACCGGCGCGGCCCCCTTCGAGGCGGATATTGCCATCGCCGGCGGGCGGATCGCGGCGATCGGTCCCGCCCTGCCTGCCCCGCGCGGCACGCCTGAGATCGATGCGCGCGGCCTGCTGGTCACCCCCGGCTTCGTCGACATCCACACCCATTACGACGCGCAGGTGACCTGGGCGGAGGAGGTGCTCTCCTCCTCGCTGCATGGCGTGACGACGGCGCTGATCGGCAATTGCGGCGTGGGTTTCGCCCCCTGCGAGCCGGCCTCGCGCGAGATGCTGGTGGCGCTGATGGAGGGCGTGGAGGACCTGCCCGAGGTGGTGCTGACCGAAGGCCTGCCCTGGGCCTGGCAAAGCTTCCCGGAATATCTGCAATTCCTGGCCGCACGGCGCTTCGACATGGATGTGGCGGCGCAAATTCCGCATGCGGCGCTGCGCGTGCATGTGATGGGCCGGCGCGGCTTCGAGCGCGAGCCCGCCACCGCCGCGGACCGTGCCGCGATGGCGGCCCTGGCGCGCGAGGGGATCGCGGCCGGCGCGCTGGGCTTTTCCACCTCCCGCGCCATCGCGCACCGGACTTTGGCCGGCGAACCCACGCCCACCCTGGGGGCGGCCGAGATCGAACTCGCCGAAATCGCGCGCGCCATGGGCGGCGGCTGGTTGCAGGTCATCTCCGATTTCGATGACCCGGCAGAGGAGGAATGGGACCGCCTGCACCGCATCGCGACCCTCTCCGGCCGGCCGATGACCTTCTCCCTGCTGCAACGCGAATCCCGCCCGCAATTCTGGCGCTGGCTGCTGGACCGCGTGAGCGACGCGAACGCTGCCGGCACACGCATCACCGCCCAGGTGATGGGCCGCCCCGTGGGCCTGATGTTCGGCTGGGAACTCTCGCAACACCCCTTCCTGACGCGCGAGGGCTTTCGCGAAGTGGCGCATCTGCCGCTGCCCGAACGCATCGCCGCGCTGCGCGACCCGGCGCGCCGCGCGCGCATCCTGGGCGAGCCCACACACGACGTCGGCCTGCGCGCGCGGCTGAACAACTACGCGCGCATCTACAAGCTGACGATGGACTACGAACCGCCACCGGAGGCCAGCGTGGCCGCCACCGCCGCGCGCGAGGGCCGCGCGCCGGAAGACCTCTGCTATGACTGGATGCTGGAGCAGGATGGCCAGGCCATCCTGAACCGCCCGCTGCTCAACTATGCCGATGGCCATCTGGACACCATCCGCGAGATGATGACGCATCCGCATACGCTGATGGGCCTGGGCGATGGCGGGGCGCATGTCGGCTATATCTGCGATGCCTCGGCGCCCACGCATATGCTGACGCACTGGGCGCGTGACCGGGCGCATGGGCGCCTGCCGCTGGAATTCGCGGTGAAGCGGATCAGCGGCGACAATGCGGCGGCACTCGGCCTGCATGACCGCGGCGTGCTGGCGGCGGGGCGGCGGGCGGATATCAACATCATCGACATGGATCGCCTGGCGCTGCATCGCCCCAGCATGCGCTACGACCTGCCCGCCGGCGGCAAGCGCCTGGTGCAGGGTGCGGATGGTTATGTGGCGACCATCGTCGCCGGCGAGGTGGTGCGGCGCGAGGGTGTCGCCACCGGTGCACGTCCTGGGAGGCTGGTGAAAGCATGAGTGCCGACGATTCACGCCTGCGGGCCGCGCCCGTTCAAGATCGGAGCCAGGACCATGCATGACCTGATCATCAAGGGCGGCGCCATCATCGACGGCACCGGCGCGGCACCGCTGGAAGCCGACATCGCCATTGATGGCGAACGCATCACCGAGATCGGCCGCATCACCGCCCCCGCGCGCGAGACCATCGACGCGCGCGGCCTGCTGGTCACGCCCGGCTTCGTCGATCTGCACACGCATTATGACGGCCAGGCGGTGTGGGACAGCCACCTCGCCCCTTCCTCCTGGCATGGCGTGACCACCGTGCTGGTCGGCAATTGCGGCGTGGGTTTCGCGCCCTGCCGCGCCGCTGACCGCGAAACACTGATCGCGCTGATGGAAGGCGTGGAGGACATCCCCGGCCCCATCCTGCATGAAGGCCTGAACTGGACCTGGGAGAGCTTCCCGCAATATCTCGACGCGCTGGAGGCCCGCCCGCGCGATGTCGATCTGGGCACGCTGCTGCCGCATGGCGCCGTGCGCGTGCATGTGATGGGTCAGGCTGCGCTGCGCCTGGATGACGCCACGCCCGAACAGATCGCACGCATGCGCGAGATCGCGCGCGAGGCCGCGGCCGCCGGGGCTTTCGGCGCCTCCACCAGCCGCACCATCAGCCACAAGACCCTGGCCGGCGACCCCACCCCCACCCTGCGCGCGCAGGAGGCCGAGTTGACCGCCCTGGCCCAGGGCCTGACCGATGGCGGCGGCGGGTTGCTGGAAATGGTCTCCGACTGGAACACGCCCGACCCGGCCACCGAATTCGCCATTGTCCGGCGCATCCATGCGGCAACCGGGCGCCCCATCCTGTTCAGCCTGACCGCGCGGCATGACCGCACGGAAGCCTGGCGCGAACTTCTGGCCTTGTCGGATGCCGCGGCGGCCGAAGGTGCCGCCATCCGCCCGGTCTTTCCGCCGCGCCCCATCGGCATTCTGCTGGGCCTCTCGGGCAGCCAGAACCCCTTCGCCGGTTGCGATGCCTACAAGGAGATCGCGCATCTGCCGCCCGCCGCCCGCGCCGCCGCCATGCGCGAGCC
>JAIXVH010000162.1 GCA_027483125.1 Acetobacteraceae bacterium
ATCGTCCGCCGCCTTATCGGGTGCAGCTGGTGAAGCGCATCGACAGGCGGCTGCCCGCCAGAGAGCCTTCGTAGGGAAAGAAATTGAGGGTCGACATCTGTCCATTCGCGGTGACCCAGGCGTTGAACGAGCCGGATTTCTGCTGGTTGTTCCCGGTCAGCGTCACATCGACATAGAAACGCACATTGTAATTGGCGTGGTTCTGGATGGTGAAGCGCAGCCGGCTGAGCGAGTTGCCCTCATGCGTCACCGAGACCACGCGCAGATTGCAGCCATTGGAGTGGGCGCCGGTGTAGGACAGCGTGTCGCCGCTCCAGCTGGTGGTCTGGGCGGCGGCGGGCAGGGCTGCGAGAAGGCCGAGGGCCGCGAGGGCGATGCGCATGAGGTGCTCTCCTTTTGGTGAGCGGAAGATGGCGGCGCGCGCCGGCGGCGTCCATGGGACCGGCACTATCGCGCCCATCGGACTGGTCTATGGCTGGGCGCTGCGTGGCTGTGGCGCGCTTGAGCCGTTGCGCTGAGGCTCGATGCTGCGCCGCAATGTCTTGACCGGCGGGCGGTCAGGCCCGATAGCCGAATCCCCCGCCGCAGGAGAGCCGCATGCCCGCCACGCACCAGTTGAATGCCACTCCCGCCACCGTCCGCTTCGGTGTCTTTGACGCCAGCTACAAGCCGGTGCTGGAGGTCGAGAGCGGCGACCTGGTGGTGATGCAATGCGTCTCCGGCGGGCCGGAAGTCATGCCCGACCCCGCGACCGGCATGCTGCCGCCGCCGGCACTCGCCGCGATCCATGCCGCGGGGCTGCAACGCCTCGGGCCACACATCATCACCGGCCCCGTGGCGGTGAAGGGTGCGATGCCCGGCGATGTGCTGCGCGTGGATATCGAGAAGATCGAGTTCGGCGCCGATTGGGGCTTCTGTGGGTTTCGCCCGCTGGGCGGCACCCTGCCCGAGGACTTCCCCTACAAGCGCATGCTGCATATCCCGGTGGACCGCGCCGCGCGCACCGGCACGGTGCCGATCGGCGGTGGTGTGACGCTGCCGCTCTCGCCTTTCTTCGGCGTGATGGGCGTGGCCCCGCCGGCCGAATGGGGGGCGCTGTCCACCAAGGAACCGCGCGCGCATGGCGGCAATCTGGACAACAAGGAAATCGGCGAGGGGGCGACGCTGTTCCTGCCGGTGCATGCGCCGGGCGCGCTGTTCTCGGCCGGTGATGGCCATGGCGTCCAGGGCGATGGCGAGGTCTGCATCAACGCGCTGGAAATGTGCCTGACCGGGCATTTCCGCCTGACGCTGATCAAGGGCGAGAAGCTGCTCTATCCGCGCGCCGAGACGCCCACGCACTACATCACCATGGGCATGCACGAAGACCTCGACGAGGCGATGAAGAAGGCGCTGCGGGAGATGATCGGCTTCATCGCCAGCCGTACGAATCTCAGCCCGGCCGATGCCTATCAGTTCTGCTCGCTGGCCGTCGATTTCCATGTGACGCAGACGGTGAATGGCGAGAAGGGCGTGCATGGCCTGCTGAAGAAGGGCTTGTTGTTCTGACAGCCTTCAATGCCGGGCGGCGGTTGCGCCGCCCGGGCTTGCGGCCTGCCGCCGGTCACCACATGGCCGGCCAAGAATGATGCGCCGCAAAGCGGCCAGATTGTCCCGGGATGATGATTGAACGTCTGAAAGGTGTGCGATGGCTGACACGATTCTCGACCTGCTGACCGGCGCTGATGCGGCGCCCGCCATCGGCGCGCCCGACCGCACGCCGCTGACCCATGGCGCGCTGCGCGCCCTGGTGCGCGACACGGTGGCCACCCTGAACGGCTTCGGCATCGGGCGCGGCGACAAGGTGGCGATCGTGCTGCCCAATGGCCCCGAGATGGCGGCCGCCTTCATAGCCGTCGCCGGCGGGGCGGTGACCTGTCCGCTGAACCCGGCCTATCGCGCTGATGAATTCGCCTTCTACATGGATGACCTGAAGGCCCGCGCGCTGGTGGTCATGCAGGGCCAGGAGACACCGGCACGCGAGGCTGCGCAGCGGCTTGGCACACCCGTGCTGGAACTGGTGCCGGGCGAGGCCGCGGGGGCCTTCACCCTGGTCGGCGGCACGCCGGGTGCCGCGGCGCGGCCGGGGCTTGCGGAAGCAGATGATGTGGGCCTGGTGCTGCACACCTCGGGCACCACCTCGCGCCCCAAGATCGTGCCGCTGCTGCAGCGCAATCTCTGCGCCTCGGCGCGGCATATCGGGGCCACGCTGGCGCTCTCGCCCGGTGATACCTGCCTGAACATCATGCCGCTGTTCCATATCCATGGCTTGATCGCGGCGACGCTGTCGTCGCTGGCCGCAGGCGGGCAGGTGGTGTGCACGCCGGGCTTCAACGCGCTGCGCTTCTTCGGGCTGCTCGATACCGTGCGGCCGTCCTGGTACACGGCGGTGCCGACCATGCACCAGGCGATCCTGGAACGCGCCAAGCGCAATGAGGAGATCATCGCCCGCGCGCCGCTGCGGCTGATCCGTTCCTCCAGCGCCTCCCTGCCGCCGCAGGTGATGACCGAGCTGGAAGCGGTGTTCAACGCGCCGGTGATCGAGAGCTACGGCATGACCGAGGCCGCGCACCAGATGGCGTCCAACCCGCTGCCGCCGCGCGCGCGCAAGCCTGGCAGTGTCGGCATCGCCGCCGGGCCGGAGGTGGGCATCATGGATGATGCGGGCAATCTGCTGGACCGTGGCGCCCTGGGCGAGGTGGTGATCCGCGGCCCCAATGTGACACCGGGCTATGAGAGCAACCCGGACGCCAACCTCAAGGCCTTCGCCGGCGGCTGGTTTCGCACCGGTGACCAGGGCGTGCTGGATGATGAAGGCTATCTGCGCATCACCGGCCGGCTGAAGGAGATCATCAATCGCGGCGGCGAGAAGGTCTCCCCGCTGGAGGTGGATGAGGTGCTGATGGACCACCCCGCCGTGCAGCAGGTGGTCACCTTCGCGGTGCCGCATGCCAAGCTGGGCGAGGAAGTGGGCGCGGCCGTGGTGCTGCGCGAAGGCGGCGCCTGCACCGAGGCCGAATTGCGCGATTTCGCGCGCGCGCGGCTGGCCGATTTCAAGGTGCCGCGCCATGTCGTGTTCCTGGCCGAGATCCCGAAGGGGGCCACGGGCAAGCTGCAGCGCATAGGCCTGGCGGAAAAGCTGGGGCTGGGCGCGTGACGCCGCGCCGCACGCAGGGAGGGTTGTCATGAAGATTTGCGTGTTTGGTGCCGGTGCCATTGGCGGCTTCATGGCTGCGCGGCTGGCGAAAGCGGGGGCGGCCGATGTTTCGGTCGTGGCCCGCGGGCCGCATCTGGCCGCGATCCAGCAACGCGGGCTGATCCTGCGCGAGGGTGGCGAGGACAGCGTCACCCGCCCGCGCGCGGCGGCATCGGCGGCCGAGCTTGGCGTGCAGGATTATGTGGTGATCACGCTGAAGGCGCATTCCGTGCCGCCGGTGGTGCCGGCCATGGCGCCGCTGATCGGCCCCGATACGGCCGTGGTGATGGCGGTCAATGGCGTGCCCTGGTGGTATTTCCACGCGCTCGAAGGCCCGTACAAGGATATGCGCCTGGCCAGCATCGACCCCGGTGATGTGCAGTGGAATGCCTGGGGGCCGCAGCGGGTCATCGGCTGCGTGGTCTACCCTGCCGCCGAAGTGCCGGAGCCTGGCGTGATTGAGGTGCTGGAGGGCGACCGCTTCACCCTGGGCGAGCCCGATGGTTCGCGCAGCGAGCGCATCACCCGCCTGTCGGAGGCGCTGATCGCAGCCGGGCTGAAGGCGCCGATCCGCCCGCGCATCCGCGACGAGATCTGGGTGAAGCTGTGGGGCAACCTCTCCTTCAACCCGATCAGCGCGCTGACCCATGCCACGCTGGAGCAGATCGTGGGCGATGCCGGGACACGGGCCGTGGTGCGCAGCATGATGCTGGAAGCCCAGGCCATTGCCGAAAAGCTCGGCGTGAAATTCCCGATCGGCGTGGACAAGCGCATCGAGGGCGCGGGTGCTGTGGGCGCGCACAAGACCAGCATGTTGCAGGACCTGGAGCGCGGCCGGCCGATGGAGCATGAGGCACTGCTGGGCGCCGTGGCGGAGCTGGGGCGCATCACCGAGACGCCCACGCCCAGCATCGACACGGTGCTCGCCTTGATCCGGCTGCGGGCGGCGACGGCGTAGCTTTAGGCCGCCGGCAGCCCGGCCACGAAATCCTCGACCAGCGCGTTGAAGGCGGCAGCGCGCTCGAAATAGCCGGAATGGCCGGTGCGCGGCAGCATCGCGGCCCGCGCACCGGGCACGCGTGAGGCGATCGCCGCACTGGCGAAGGGCGGCATCACGATATCCTCCTCGCCCGCGATCAGCAGCACGGGGCAGCGCGCGGCGGCGAGTGCTTCCGGCGGGCGGGTGCGCATGGCGTTCATGCGCGCGCGCAGCGCTTCCTTGGGCAGGTCGCGATTGGTCTCGTCCACATGGCGGTAGAGTTGGACCAGCGCGGGCTGTTCATGCAGCGCCGTCATACCCATGGCCTGATGGCCGCCGGCGGCCAGCAATGCGGCGCGGGTGGCGGCACTGGCGGCTTCCCATTCGGCCAGCGGCCCCAGGCCTTCGCGCGCGATGGAGCCGGTGGTGGCCGCCATCACCAACCCGCGCAGGCGCTGCTCGGGGCGCTGGGCATATTCCACCGCGGTCCAGCCGCCCATGGATTGCGCGACCAGCACGAAGGGCGGCAGGGCCAGGTGATCGGCCAGTGCGGCAAGGTCGGCCGCATACTCATTGGGGTCCGGCCCGCCGGGGATGGTGGCACTGGGCCAGAAGCCCCGATGCGCGAAGGTGACGCAGGTGAAGCGCGGGCTGAAATGCGCGACCTGCTGCCACCAGGACATATGGCTGCCGCCCAGGCCATGGGCGAAAACCAGGACGGGGCCTTCGCCTGTCACTTCGTAATAGCGGCCGTCGAGGTGGCCGCTCTGACGCCTCACAGCGCGCCGCCCTTGCGGCCGGCCATGGCACCCAGCCGCAGCCGCAGCGCGTTGAGCTTGATGAAGCCCTGTGCGTCGAACTGGTCATAGGCGCCCTGGTCATCCTCGAAGGTGACATGCTTCATCGAGTAGAGGCTGTGCGGCGATTGGCGGCCGGTCACGATGGTGTTGCCCTTGTAGAGTTTCAGGCGAACGGTGCCGGTCACGCTGGCCTGGGACTGGTCCACCATGGCCTGGATCATGCGGCGCTCGGGGCTGAACCAGAAGCCGTTATAGATCAGCTCCGCATAGCGCGGCATGAGCGAATCCTTGAGGTGCCCGGCCTCGCGGTCCAGCGTGATGCTCTCCATCGCGCGATGCGCCACATAGAGGATGGTGCCGCCCGGCGTCTCATAGCAGCCGCGGGACTTCATGCCGACAAAGCGGTTCTCCACCAGGTCCAGGCGGCCAATGCCGTTCTCCTTGCCCAGCGCGTTCAGGCGCGTCAGCAGCGTGGCGGGAGAGAGGCGTTCGCCATTGATGCCCACCGCATCGCCGCGTTCGAATTCGATGGTGATCTCGGTCACGCGGTCCGGCGCGTTCCAGGGGGCAATGGTGCGCTGCCAGACCATCTCATCGGGGGTGTCCCAGGGTTCTTCCAGGATTTTGCCTTCGGAGGAGCTGTGCAGCAGATTCGCATCCACGCTGAACGGCGCCTCGCCGCGCTTGTCCTTGGCGATGGGAATCTGGTGTTCCTCGGCGAAGGCGATCAGCCGGGTGCGGCTGGCCAGGTCCCATTCGCGCCAGGGGGCGATGATCTTCACCTCGGGCTTCAGCGCGTAATAGGACAGCTCGAAGCGGACCTGGTCATTGCCCTTGCCGGTGGCGCCATGGGAGACGGCATCGGCGCCGACCTGCTCGGCGATCTCGATCTGGCGCTGGGCGATCAGCGGGCGCGCGATGGAGGTGCCGAGCAGGTACATCCCTTCGTACAGCGCATTGGCGCGGAACATCGGGAAGACGAAATCGCTCACAAAAGTCTCGCGCAGATCATCAATGAAGATGTTCTCGGGCTTGATGCCGAGCAGCAGCGCCTTGTCGCGCGCCGGGCCCAGCTCCTCGCCCTGGCCGAGAT
>JAIXVH010000317.1 GCA_027483125.1 Acetobacteraceae bacterium
CGGCGGGTCGAAGGTCATGCTGCCCATGTGCTCGCTCAGCACGAAGCTGGCGATGTTCTCCAGCATCGGCACTTCGATGATCTCGCCCTTGCCGGTGCTGGCGCGGCGGAACAGCGCGAAGCCGATGGATTGCGCGGCCACCAGCCCGGTGATGTGGTCAGCCATCACCATGGGCACATAGCGCGGCTCACCGGTGCTGCGTTCGAAGGTGGCCGAGACGCCGCCGGCGGCCTGGATCACCGTGTCATAGACCGGGCGCTCATTATACGGCCCGCCAAAGCCGAAACCCAGGATCTGGCAGCCGATCAGCCGCGGATGCAGGGCGCAGAGCGCCGGAACGTCGAGGCCCATGCGGGCCAGTGACGAAGGGCGTATGTTGGACACGAACACATCGATCGTGCCGGCCAGGTCGCGCAGCGCGGCCTGCGCCTGCTTGTCCCGCAAATCCAGGCACACCGCGCGCTTGTTGCGGTTGAAGTTGAGGAACTTGCCGCTCATGCCGGGGTTGCGCCCGGTGCCGCCCAGCTGGCGCAACAGGTCGCCGCCTGGCGCCTCGACCTTGATCACATCCGCGCCCTGGTCTGCCAAGGTGCGGGTGCAGATCGGCCCCACCACCACGCTCGTCATGTCCAGCACGCGGATTCCCGCCAAAGGCCCTGCCATCGCGTCCACTCCCCAACACGCGCAACTTGCAGCGAAGCGGCCGGCGCGTGAAGCTGCCCGGCATGTCACGCATTGCCATTATCACCGGTGCCGCCCAGGGCATCGGCTTCGCCATCGCCGAGGGCTTCGCCGCGCGTGGCGATCATGTCGTGATCGCCGACCCCAGGGGGGCCGCGGCTGCCGCTGCGACCCTGCCGCGGGCCATCGGCATCGGCTGCGATGTGGCCGACCCCGCCAGCGTCGATGCCATGGTGGCCGAGGTGATGGCGCGGCACGGCCGCATCGATGTGCTGGTGAACAATGCCGGCATCTTCACCTCCTTGCTGCCGGGCCCGCTGGAGGAGATCACGCCCGAGGCCTGGCGGCGCGTCATGTCGGTCAATGTCGACGGGCTGTTCCATACCGCGCGCGCCGTGGTGCCGCACATGAAGGCGCAAGGGCAGGGCGCCATCCTGCATATCGGCAGTGCGACGGCCTTCAAGGGCAATCCGCTGATGCTGCATTACGTCACCAGCAAGGCGGCGGTGCTGGGGCTCACGCGCTCCATGGCGCGGGAATTGGGGCCGCATGGCATCCGGGTGAACAACCTCGCACCTGGCTATACGCTGTCGGATGGGATGCTCGCCAATGACGTGCAGCTCGCCCGCGGGCGGCAGAAGAATATCGATGAACGCGCGATGAAGCGGGACATGATGCCGGCCGATCTGGTGGGGGCGGCGCTGTTCCTCTGCGGCGATCAGGCGGGGATGATCACGGGGCAGACGCTGGTGGTCGATGGCGGGGTGTTCATGCACTGATCGGGCGCATCCGCCGCCGCCTCACGAAATGGCGCGGCGCGATCCGGACGCGCAAGGCCGCTGACAGTTTCTGGCCCGCATCTGCCACGCAACCACCTGGAGGCACGCATCAGTTCAATCGCTGGTGAAGCCGCTCCCCGCTGTCCCCCGAGCGGCAGAGCCGAGGGAGCGCTGGATCACTATCCCGCAACGGCCACATCGGCGATCGCCTTGCAGACCGCTGCGCGGATCTGCGGATTGAGCAATGTGTCCCGGTCTTTGTCGTTGGCGATGAAGCCCAGTTCGATGAGCACCGCTCGGCCGTCGAATTTCAGCACCGCCAGATCGGTTCGCTGCTTGATGCCGCGGTCGCGCAATTTTGTCGCCGCAATCATCGCCTTCTGTATCTGCACCGCCAGGGGCTTGTCGTCGTCTCCGCGAAACAGCACCTCAACGCCATTCGCGGCGTCATCGTCGAAGTCGTTGAGGTGCAGCGAAATGAACAGATCGCAGCCAGCATTCTGTGCATTCGCAGCGCGCTGACCGACCGGAGCATGGTCCTCTGCGTCATCGCGCGTCATGAACACGGCAACCCCGCGGGCGCGGAACTCATCCTTCAGCGTCAAGCCATATTTGAGCGCGATTGTCGCCTCTTCGAACCGCACCCCGGCTTCGACATGCACTGCGCCTGGGTCGAACACGCCTCTCGTGCGGTTGCTCATGCCATGACCGGGATCAATGCAGACTCTCGTCACCATGCCGGCGCTCCTTTTGGCGAAACCCAAATGAACAGCGTGAAGGCAGAAAAGCTTGTCCGCGTAAGGCCCCAGCCTAGTGGCAGCCCAACCAACCGCGCAACGATGATTGTGCTGAACTACCCGCACTGTGATTTCTGTGGTCTACGGTGTTTACTCCAGCTGGGATTGTCTGCCATCGACCGAAACGGCTGCGTGGTCACTGCGGACACCATGCACATCAGCCTGACCGGACCGGCCCCCAAGCTCCCGCGCCGGCACACCCGCCACGCGCGCGCCGGCCGCCACATCGCGCAGCACCACCGTACCCGCGCCCACCACCGCGTCATCGCCGATCGCCACCCCCGGCAGCACTGCCGCCCCCGCGCCGATCAAGGCCCGCGCGCCCACCCGCACACCGCCGGCCAGCATCGCGCCAATGGCGATATGCGCGGCCTCTCCGGCGCTGCCTTCGTGTTCGAGAACCGCCGCCGTGTTCAGGATGCAGAAGGGCCCGAGCATGGCCTGCGCGCCCAGCACCGCGCGCGGCATCACCACGCAGCCATCGCCGATGCGCGCGCCATCCATCACCACAGCCGAAGGATGCACCGCCGCCGGCAGCGCGAAGCCCTGCGCCGCCAACGCCGCGCCCAGCCGCGCGCGGGCCGCATTGTCGCCGATGGCGATGCAGGCGCGCGCCACGCCCTGCGCGCGCCATTCGCCAGCGCGCGCGGGCGTGCCCAGGCGGCGCAGGCCCATCACCTCGGCCGGTCCGTCATCGGCCAGCAGGCCCAGGGGTTCCACGCCCAAGGCGCGCCACAGCGCGATCACCGCATGCGCATGCCCGCCGGCGCCGATGATGATCAATGCACCACCCGCCCGAACAGCGCGTCGAGGATCAGATACAGCACGCCGCCGGCCAGGAAGCCGACCAGCGTGCCGTTCACGCGCACATATTGCAGGTCCTTGCCAACGCGCAGTTCGATCTTGTCCACCAGCTCCGCCGCATCCCAGCGCGAGACCACGCCGCCGATGAATTCCGCCATGCGCAATTGCGCGGCCGGCAGAAGTGCCACCAGCGTCGCCTCGAGGCCGCGATTCAGCCGGTGGCGGGCCAGCGGATCATCGGCCAGCAGGCTGCCTGCATTGCCGAAGGCGGCTTCCAGCAGGGCTACGGTGCGGCCATCGGGGTTCGCGGCGTCCGTGGCCAGCGCATCGCGCAGCCGCTGCCAGACGTCTGCAACCCAATCCACCACGGCCGGATGCGCCAGCGCCTGGCGGACGGCACGACCAAAGGCGGCGATGCGTTCGGGGTCGGTTTCCAGCCGCGCGATTTCGCTCTCGATCCAACGCTCGAAGCCCTGTCGCAATGCGCTGTCATTGGGCTCCATGCGTTCCAGTTCGGAGTTGATCAGCGTCAGGATCTTGCGCGCCGTGTAGGCGCCGGCGACCCAGCCGACCAGGGCGCCGCCCTCCTTGCGGACGCGGGCTTCGATGGCGGTTTTCAGGTCCTCCTCCTTGGCCACCATCACCGCGCGCAGTTCCAGCAAGGCCGCGTCAAACACCGCCTGGTGGCGGCCCGATTGCAGCATGGCGCGCAAGGCGCGCGCGACCACCGCGGCCGCCCCCGGCCCGCCGGCCATGCGCGGCACAAGCCGCGCGAAAAGCCTGCGCGCGCGGCCATCCTCCAGCGTGGACATGATGCGCGGCAGCATCTGGGCGAGTGCTTGCGCCGCGGGGCGCGACTGCGCGGGGTCGGAGAGGAACCCCTTCAGCACCTGTGCCAGGTCCAGCCGTGCCAGCAGGCGCTTCAACTCGGCTTCGGTGAAGACCTGGCCGGCGACGAAGCGCCCCAGCCCCGCGCCCAGCCGGTCCTTCTGCGCCGGCACGATGGCGGTGTGCGGGATGGGCAGGCCGAGCGGGCGGCGGAACAGCGCGGTGACGGCGAACCAGTCCGCCAGGCCCCCCACCAGCCCGGCCTTGGCGGAGGCCGCGAGCAGGTCCATCCACCAGCCCGGCCCGGCCGCATAGGCCAGCACCACCAATGCCCCCATCAGCCCGAGCAGCGCCGTCGCGAACAGGCGATGGCGGGCGAGGGCGGCGCGCAGCTCCGCATCCTGGTCCAGATTCATGGAACATACTTGGCGCGCCCTGATCGCACTGGCCAGAGTTGGGGCCGGGCGTTATATCGTAGCCCTATGACGGACCCCTTGGCGCTTTCCGCAGGAGTGGCATCGCGGCTGATCGCAGTCGCGGTGCTGCTGGCCGCGATCTGGGCCGCTGGCGCCTGGGCGTTCAGCGCATGAGCCTGCGCCTGACCAACCTGACCGTGGCCTATGACGGCAGGCCTGCCGTGCACCATGTGTCAGGCGAATTCCTGCCCGGCTCCATGACCGCGGTGGTCGGGCCCAATGGCGCCGGCAAATCGACCTTGTTGCGCACCATCGCCGGGCTGCAGACGCCGCTGGAAGGCCGGGTCGAGGGTGCTGCGCATGTCGCGCTGTTGCCCCAGGCCAGCCAGCTTGATCGCAGCTTCCCGATTTCGGCGCTGGATGTGGTGCTGTTCGGGCTCTGGGCCGGCCATGGCGCGTTTCGCGCCGTGCCGCGGGCCGGCCGCGATGCCGCCCGCGCCGCGCTGGAGGCGGTGGGTTTGCGCGGTTTCGAAGCGCGCGGTGTCGGCAGCCTGTCGGCCGGGCAGTTCCAGCGGCTGCTCTTTGCCCGGCTGCTGGTGCAGGACGCGCCCGTATTGCTGCTGGACGAGCCCTTCACCGCGCTCGACGAGCGCACAGCGACCGACATGCTGGCCCTGCTGCGGCGCTGGCATGGCGAGGGGCGGACCATCATCGCCGTGCTGCATGACCTGGAGCTGGTGCGGCGCGAATTCCCGCGGACGCTGCTGCTGGCGCGCGATTGCGTGGCCTGGGACGCGACCGAGACGGCCTTGACGGCCGCCAACAGGCTGCGCGCCCGGCATATGTCTGAACACTGGGCAGCGGATGCCGAGCGGTGTGATCGCGCCGCCTAGAGCATTTTCAAGCGAAGCGGACACGCGTAGCGACTCGGAAAATGCGGCAAAGCAAAGAGCTAGACCGGTTGAACCGCACATGATTGCTGTGAAACCGGTCTAGCCGGGTGGTGAAAAGCCGGTGGCCTGGTCGGCATGGGTGCCGCCCCTAAAGCTTCTCCAGGCCTCCTCATCAGGAGGGCTCTATCCCAGACGTGCAGGGCGTCGCGGGGCGCAGGTCAAACCCTGCTGCCCGACTCCACGCCATGCAGTGATGCAACCTTCGCCTCGTCTGGGAGTCTTTGAAGGGTCAACAGCTTCAAGGATGTTCCAGATGACCGCTCCACGCCTTCTCATGCCGATGGCAGCGCTCGCACTCGCCCTTGCC
>JAIXVH010000395.1 GCA_027483125.1 Acetobacteraceae bacterium
GCCTGGACCTGACCAGCCACGCCAGCGCCGAGGCCCAGGTCGCCGCCATCGCCGACGACATCGCCTATAACAACCACGACCTGGAGGATGGGCTGCGCGCCAGGCTCTTCACCATGGAGGAAGTGGCGGCCCTGCCCCTGCCGGGTGCCGCGCTGGAACAGGTGAAGCTGCAACACCCGGGCGTGTCGTCCGAGCGGCTCGCGCCGGAAATGGTTCGCCGGGTGATCGGCCGCATGATCCATGACGTGGTGGAGGAAACGGGCCGCCGCATCGCCGTGCTGGACCCCGCGGATGCGGATGCGATCCGCGCCGCGGGCCGGCCGGTGGTGGGCTTCTCCAACAGCATGGCCGAGGCCAATCGCGTGGTGCGCGAATTCCTGTTCGAACGGATGTACCGGCACTGGCGCGTGAACCGCACCATGGGCAAGTCGAAGCGCGTCTTGCAGATGCTGTTCCAACTGCTGCATGGCGGGCCGCAGATGCTGCCCGATGGCTGGCGCGAACGCGCCGGTGCCGCCGGCACGCCGGGCTGCGCGCGGGTGGTGTGCGATTACATCGCCGGCATGACGGACAGGTATGCGCTGGAGGAGTACAAGCGCATGACGGACCCCGACACGGCGGGGTGACGCGCTGCCGCGCGAATGGCATACGCGCAGCATGCGGATTCTCTACCACCTCCCGCTCTCGCCCTATTCCCGCAAGGTCCGGCTTGCGCTGGCCGAGAAGCGCATCCCCTTCGAACTGCGCCTGGAAAAGGTGTGGGACCGGCGTGAGGAATTCGTCGAGCTCAACCCCGCCTGCACCGTGCCCGTCTTCGAGGATGAGAACGGCCTGACCATCGTCGATTCCGCGGCCATCTGCGAGTATCTGGACGAAGCCTATCCGGATGTCTCGCTCTATGGCCGCACGCTGGCCGAACGCGCGGAAGTGCGCCGCCTGACCGCCTGGTTCGACCAGAAATTCGGCCAGGAAGTGACGCGCAACCTGATTTGGGAACGCCATCTCAAGCGCAGCCTGGGCCTGGGCAACCCCGAAGCCGCGGCGATCCGCGCCGGCTATGCCAATCTGAAGGACCACATGGCCTATCTGGGCTGGCTGGCGGAAAGCCGCTCCTGGCTGGGCGGGGCCTTCATCAGCCTGGCGGATTTCGCCGCCGCCGCGCATCTCTCCGTGCTGGACTACGCCAATGACGTGGACTGGTCGCTGAACGCGGCCGCCAAGGAATGGTATGCGCGCATCAAGTCGCGCCCCGCCTTCCGCCCGCTATTGGCCGAACGCGTCAGCGGCATGGCGCCGCCCTCGCACTACGACAACCTGGATTTCTGACCATGGATATCTTCGCGGCCCTCCGCGCGCGCGTCATCGCCGCGCTGGCCGAATTGCTGCCCGAGCTGCCGCCCGAGGCGACCGCGAAAGTCACGGTCGAACCCCCGCGCGACCCCTCGCATGGCGACATGGCGACCAATGCGGCGATGGTGGTGGCCAAGCCCGCCGGTATCGCGCCGCCCAAGCTGGCGGCGGCTTTGGCCGAAAAGCTGGCCGCCCTGCCGGAGGTGGAAAGCGCCACCCCCGCCGGCCCCGGCTTCCTGAATTTGCGCCTGCGCGCCGATTATGTGCGCGCGCAAATCCCCGAAGTGCTGCGCGCCGGCGAGGCCTTCGGGCAGGGCGCGGCCACCGGCCAGCGCGTCAATGTCGAATATGTCTCCGCCAACCCGACGGGCCCCATGCATGTGGGCCATTGCCGCGGGGCCGTGGTGGGCGATGCGCTGGCCAATCTGCTGGCCAAGGCGGGGCACGCCGTCACCAAGGAATACTACATCAATGACGCCGGCGCGCAGGTGCAGGCGCTGGGCCAGGCAGCCCTGTGGCGCGCCGCGGAAGTGCTGGCCGCGCAAGGCGCCGCGGGCCTCCTGTTTGACGCGCTGCGCGCCGCGCCGGCCGAGGCCCGCGCCACCATCGAGGCCGCCTGGGGCACCACCCTGCAATATGGCGGCGAGTATCTGGTGCCGGTGGGCGCGGCGCTGGCCGCGCGTGACGGCGCCGCCTTGTTCGACGCCGATGGTCGCCCGGCACCGGGGGCCGCCGATGCTGCCCGCATGCTCGCCGTCTCGATGATGATGACCGAAATCCGCGCCGACCTCGCCGCGCTGGGCGTCCAGCAGGATATCTTCATCTCCGAAGCCGAACGCGTCGCCGCCGGTGACCTCGACCGCGCAGAAGCCATCCTGAACGGCAAGGGCCTCGTCTATCGCGGCACCCTCGAACCGCCCAAGGGCAAGACGCCGGATGACTGGGAACCGCGCGAACAAACCCTGTTCCGCTCCACCCAGTTCGGCGACGACACCGACCGCGCGCTGCGCAAGTCGGACGGCTCCGGCACCTATTTCGCCAATGACCTGGCCAACCACCTGCACAAGATCGATCGCGGTTTCGATGCGCTGGTGCATGTCTGGGGCGCCGATCATGGCGGCTACGTCAAGCGCATGAAGGCCGCGGTGGCAGCACTCTCCGACAGCCGCGTCTCGCTGGACGTGGTGCTGACGCAGATCGTGCATGTGCTGAAGAATGGCGAGCCGGTGCGCATGTCCAAGCGCGCCGGCAGCTACATCACGCTATCGGACCTGATCGACGAGGTCGGCCGCGACGCCGTGCGCTTCACCATGCTGACGCGCAAATCCGACGCGCAGATGGAATTCGACCTGGACCGCGTGGTGGAACAATCGCGCGACAACCCGGTCTTCTATGTGCAGTACGCGCATGCGCGCATCCGCTCCGTGTTGCGTGCGGCTGGCGACCCTGGCCCCGATTCGCTGGCCGCTGCCCCGTTGGAAACCCTGTCGGACCCCGCCGAATTGGCCCTGATCCGCCGAATCGCCGCCTGGCCGCGCACCGTGGAGGCCGCCGCCGCCGCCCGTGAGCCGCATCGCATTGCGTTTTATCTCAATGATTTGGCCGGCGACTTTCATCTGCTATGGAATCGCGGCCGGGATGACGCTACTCTGCGCTTCATCCGGGCGGAGGAACCGCAATCCACGCAAGCACGGCTTGCGTTGGTGGCGGCCACGGGGGTGGTGCTGCGCTCGGGCATGGCGGTGATGGGTGTCACCCCGGTCGAGGAGTTGCGCGATGAGCGGAAAGGGGAATCCGCGGAACCGGCCTGAACAGCCGGTTTCGCTGCCACATCACCAGGCGGGGGGCGCGCCATGAGCGACCGCGCCCCATCCTGGGCCGATGGCGCCCGCCAGCGCATGTCCGCCAGTTCCGCCGCGCGCCCAGCGGCTGCCGCTGCCGCCCGCCGCATCCCCGCGCATTGGCCGCGCCGCGCCATGATGATCGCCGTCGGCCTGACCGGCTCCGTGCTGCTGGCCGCCACCATCATCTGGGCGCTCGGCCGCTCCGGCCCCCGCGATGTGCCGGTGATCGAGGCCGATAGCCGCCCCTTCCGCGTCCGCCCTGAAGGCATCACGCCCACCCCGCCGCCGCCCGCCGCAACTGGCACCGCCGCGCGCCCCGCCGAGACGCGCCTGGCCCCCACCGCCGAGACCCCGCGCCCGGATATGCTGCGCCAGCCGCCGGCCCCGGCGCCCGCCGCCGCGACACCCCCGTCCGCAGCAGCGGCCCAGCCGCGCCAGGGCACGGCCCCGGCAGCCGCCACGCCGGCGGCTGCCACCACACCGGGGCAGCCGCGCACCGCCAATGCGCCCGCCACGCCGCCGGCCGCCACCGCACCTGCCGCCACCCCGCCCGCCGCCGCACGCCCCGCCGGCCGCGCCCAGGTGCAGCTTGCCGCCGTCGGCTCCGAGGAAGCGGCGCGCGCCGAATGGGACCGCCTGCGCCGCCGCCACCCGGAGCTCGCCAGCCTGACGCCGCGCTTCCAGCGCGTGGAGCGCGAAGGCCAGTCGCCGGTCTGGCGCGTGCGCGCCAGCGGTGTGGCGGATGCCGAGGCCGCGCGCAGCCTCTGCGCCGCCATCCGCCAGCGCGGCGGCGGTTGCAACCCGGCCTGATGTCATGACCGCAGCCCGGCGCGCCGCGATCATCGGTCTCTCCGGCACTCGATTGACCGCGGATGAGGCGACGCTGCTGCGCGTGGCGCAACCGCTCGGCGTCATTCTCTTCGCCCGCAACATCGACCGCCCGGCGCAGCTGCGCGCGCTGACGCAATCGGTGCGCGAGATATTGGGTGAGGCGACGCCCATCCTGATCGACCAGGAAGGTGGCCGCGTGGCCCGGCTGCGCCCGCCCGACTGGCCCGCCTTCCCCCCCGCCGCCGCCTTCGAGGGGCGCGATGCCGCGGCCGTGCACGCCAATGCCGCGCTGATCGGCATGGAATGCAGCGCGCTCGGCCTGGATGTGGTCTGCGCCCCTTGCCTCGATCTGCGCCTGCCCGAAGCCCATGGCGTGATCGGCGACCGCGCCTTCTCGGCCGACCCGCGGGAGGTGGCGCGCCTCGGTGCCGCCATGCTGCGCGGCCTGCAGGAGGCCGGCTGCATCCCGGTCATCAAGCATATCCCCGGCCATGGCCGCGCGATGGCCGACAGCCATCTGGAATTGCCGCGCGTGACCGCCACGCGCGAAGAGCTGGCGCTGGACTGCCTGCCCTTTGGCGCCATGGCCGGGCAGGGCGCCTGGGCGATGACCGCGCATATCCTCTACGACGCGCTGGATGCGGCGCTGCCCGCCACCCTCTCGCGCGCGGTGATCGAGCGCGTGATCCGCGGCGCGATCGGCTTCGATGGCTTCCTGGTCAGCGACGATATCGCGATGAAGGCGCTGACCGGCGCGCCGGGCGATCTGGCGCGCGCCGCCATCGCCGCCGGCTGCGATGGCGTGCTGCATTGCACCGGCGTGCTGCACCAATCCGCCGCCGCGCTGGATGCCACGCCCTTCCTGACCGACCAGGGCTGGGCGCGGCTGGAGACCTCGCGCATGGTCATGCAGGCCGCCCGCACTATGCTTGACCCCGCGGCCCTGATCGCCGCCCGCGACCAGGCCCTGGCGGACGCCGCCTGAGATGCCCGAATGGCTGCCGCAGGTGCTGGCCGCGGTGGTGGCCACCCTCATCGCCGTCACCTTCCATGAGGCCGCACATGGCTACGCGGCCGAGGCGCTGGGCGACCCCACCGCGCGTGAGCGTGGCCGCGTCACGCTGAACCCTTTGCGCCATGTGGACCCGGTCGGCACGCTGCTGATCCCGGCCATCCTGCTGGTCACGCAATTGCTCACCATCGGCCGCGTCGAGGCGATGTTCGGCTGGGCCAAGCCGGTGCCGGTGGACTTCATGCGGCTGCGCAACCCGCGCTTCGGGATGATGTGGGTGGCCGCCGCCGGGCCTGCCATGAACCTGCTGCTGGCCTTCATCGCGGCGCTGGCGGCGCATGGCGCGGATTGGCTGTCGGGCGACTCGGCGGCGATGGTCTATCGCTCCATCGCGCTTTTCATGGTGGTGAACCTGGTGCTGGCCGTCTTCAACATGCTGCCGATCCCGCCCTTGGATGGCGGCCGCATCCTGACCGCGCTGCTGCCATACCGCCTGGCCATGCCGTTTGCGCGGTTGGAGCCGGCGGGGTTGTTCATCGTGCTGGGGCTGTTGTTCGCGCTGCCCGCCGTGGTGCCGGGCTTCCGGCCGACGGATTGGGGCATGGCCAATCTCGTGGTGCCCTTGTTCAGCCTGGTCCTGCGCGCGGCGGGGCATCCGGTATGAATACCACCCCGGAAAGCCTGAACCTCTCGCTCGATGGTTTCGAAGGCCCGCTTGACCTGCTGCTGGACCTGGCCCGCGCGCAGAAGGTGGATATCCGCACCATCTCCATCGTGGCGCTGGTGGACCAGTATGTCGCGGTGCTGGACAGCGCGCGCCGCGTGCGGCTGGAACTGGCCGCAGACTGGCTGGTCATGGCCGCCTGGCTGACCTGGCTGAAGTCCCGCCTGCTGCTGCCCGAGGAGGTCGAGCCGGAAGAGGATGCCGAGGCCCTGGCCGAGCGCCTGACCGAACGCCTGGCGGAGCTGGACGCCATGCGCCGCGCTGCCTTTTGGCTCTCGGGCCAGGTGCAGCTGGGGCGTGACACCTTCCCCCGCGGCCAGCCTGAAAACCTGCGCGAGGTGGACCGTTCCGGCATCTCGGCCGACCTGCCATCGTTGCTGCGCGCCTATGCCGCCGCCCGCCGTCGCGCCACCGCCGCGCGCCCCTATCAGCCCAAGCCCCGCCGGCTGTTCAGCGTGGCCGAGGCGCTGGTGCGGCTGCGTGCGCTGCTGGGCAATGCCCCGGGTTGGACCGTGCTGCAGGCCTATCTGCCGCCGGGCCTCGGCACGCCGCTGGAACGCCGCGCCGCACTCGCTTCCGGCCTGATCGCCACCCTGGAAGAAGC
>JAIXVH010000069.1 GCA_027483125.1 Acetobacteraceae bacterium
CGTGCCGAGCGCCGCCAGCGCACGCGGCACGCCACTTCGGGCATCAGCGCGCGCGGCCGCAGCAGCACCGTGTCGGGCGCTGGCGGGCTGTCGGGCACGGCTTGCAGACGGGTTGTCATCAATCTGTCACACTTGACGGGGGGCGATTCGCGGCGCAACGCACACCGGATATTAGGGCGCTGCCGGATAACCTCAACAAGCATTGCGGTTATCCGTCAAAGCCTGGGAAAACCGCCAGTTTTCGAAGGTCGATCACGTGCTGACGCTGCGCATCATCCCCTGCCTGGACGTGAAGGACGGTCGCGTCGTCAAGGGCGTGAATTTCGTGAATCTGCGTGACGCCGGGGACCCGGTGGAGCAGGCCGCCGCCTATGGCGAACAGGGCGCGGATGAAGTGACGTTCCTGGATATCGGTGCCACGCATGAAAACCGGGACACTATGTACGACGTCGTCTCGCGTACCGCGGCCCGGCTGTTCATTCCATTGACCGTGGGCGGCGGCGTGCGCAGCGTGGAGGATATCCGCCGCCTGCTGCTGGCCGGCGCGGACAAGGCCAGCATCAATTCCGCGGCCGTGGCGGAGCCCGAATTCGTCGCCCGCGCGGCTGAGGCCTTCGGCAGCCAGTGCATCACGGTCGCGATCGACGCCAAGCGCACCGCGCCTGCGCGTTGGGAGATCTTCACCCATGGCGGCCGGCGGGAGACCGGCATCGACGCCGTGCAATGGGCGGTGCGCATGGCCGGCCTGGGGGCGGGCGAATTGCTCGTCACCTCGATGGATCGCGATGGCACCAAGCAGGGGTTCGACCTGGAATTGCTGCGCGAGATTCGCGCCCGCGTGCGCCTGCCGCTGGTCGCCAGCGGCGGCGTGGGCACGCTGCAACACTTCGTGGAAGGTGCTGCCGCGGGTGCCACCGGCCTGCTCGCCGCCAGCGTCTTCCATGACGGCATTTTCCGCATCAGCGAGGCCAAGGCGGCGCTGGCCGCCGCCGGTTGGCCCGTCCGCCCGCCAGAGAGCATCCCCGCATGAGCAAGCCCGCCCCCAGGAAGAAAAAGGCCAAGGCCTTGGCCACGCCGCTCGAGCGCAAGGCCAAGAAGGCCAAGGCGGCGCCTGCCAACGGAAAGGCGAAGAAGGCCCCGAAGGCCATCCCCCTGCCGCCCTTCGAGCCGAGCCTGGCCAGTGCCAATGCTGCCGTGCTTGAACGCCTCTGGACGGTGATCGAGGCACGCCGCCTGGCGGGCGATGTGACCACGTCGCATTCCGCGCGGCTGCTCGCGCGCGGCACCGCGAAGGTCGCGCAGAAGCTGGGCGAAGAGGCGGTGGAATGCGTGATCGAGGCGGTGGCGGGCAACCGCGCCGCGCTGATCGGCGAGAGTGCGGACGTGCTCTACCACCTGCTGGTGGTGTGGGTGGATGCCGGCATCCAGCCCGCTGAAATCTGGCAGGAATTGGCGCGGCGCGAGGGCATGTCCGGCATCGCCGAAAAGGCTGCCCGGCCCAAGGTCATCGCGCGTCTGGCGAAGACCACGAAGCTGCCATAGGATTCGCGCCATGAGCGTGAACGGCCTGCCCCCCTACGACACGAACAACATCTTCGCGCGCATCCTGCGCGGGGAAATCCCCTGCAAGCGCGTGCTGGAAACGCCGCATGCGCTGGCCTTCCACGACATCGCCCCCCAGGCGCCCACGCATATCCTGGTGATCCCCAAGGGGCCTTACGTGTCCGCGACCGATTTCAACGCGACCGCCTCGGCCGAGGAGATCGCGGGCTTCTGGCGCGCCGTGGGCCAGGTCTCCGCGCCGCTGGAAGGCTCAGGCTACCGGCTGCTCGCGAATATGGGCCATGATTCGGGGCAGGAGGTGCCGCATTTCCACGTGCATGTCCTGGGCGGCCGGGCGCTGGGGCCGATGCTGGTGCGCCCGGCGTGAACGCCACCATCCTGGCCGAGGCACGCGCGGCACTCGATGCCGCCGGCCAATTGCCGGACAGCGAGATCGAGATCGGCATGACCGCGCTGCAGCTCGCGCGCATCGACGCGCCAGAGGCTGACTGGCAGTCCGGGCGCGGCTTCCTCTCATCCCTCGCACAGCAGGCGATGCAGGCGGCACTGGCCAACAGCGCGGCCGATGCCGGTGATGGCGAGCAGCGGCGCCTCGTGCTGGCGGGGCTGGTGCATCACAGGCTCGGTTTTCGCGGCGACAGCCAATCCTATGACGACCTGTCCAACGCCAATCTGCTGCATGTGATCGAGCGCAGGCGAGGCCTGCCGGTCGCACTCGGTCTGCTCTGGCTGCACGCGGCCGATGCGCTGGGCTGGGAGGCTTACGGCATCGACTTCCCCGGGCATTTCCTGCTGGCCTTGCGCGGCAATGCCGGCCCCGTGATGGTCGATGTCTTCGATGGCGGCAGCCGGCTCGAGGCACGCGAATTGCGCGCGCTGGTCAAGCGCGTGGAGGGCGAAAAGGCCGAGCTCAAGCCCGGCATGCTGACCGCGATGACCAACCGCGCCGTTCTTCTCAGGCTGCAGAACAACATCAAGCTGCGCCGCCTGCGCGCGGGGGACATGCAGGCCGCACTCACCTGCACCGAGGACATGCTGCGCTTCAGCCCCGAGCATGCCGGGCTGTGGCGTGAAGCGGGGCTGATGAACCAGCGGCTGGAGCGCATCGGCGCCGCTGTCGCGGCCCTGGAGCGCGCCGTCGCGCTGGCGCCGGCCGACCCCGCCAGCACCCGCCTGCGCGAATTGATCGACGAACTGCGCAACCGCCTGAATTGACGCAGCCGCGCGCCGACTGGCAAGCAGGGCGCAAGAGCGTGATGCGTCGCGGCGGATTGCCAAAGACGTTGAATCACGCGCCCCACCAAGGCTGGAGCCTGCCGCCCGCGGCAGGCGCCGGGAGCACAGCATGGCATTGCGCATCGCGGTCCAGATGGACCCCATCGAGAGCATCAACATCAACGGCGACAGCACCTTCGCGCTGATGCTGGAGGCCCAGGCGCGCGGCCACGCCCTATGGCACTACCATGTGCGCAACCTGTCATTGCGCGGTGGCCAGGTGGTGGCGCATGCCCACCCGGTGACGGTGCGGCGCGAGGCGGGCAACCACTTCACCTTCGGCGCGCCCGTGGAACTCGATCTCGGCCGCGATGCCGATGTGGTGCTGATGCGCCAGGATCCGCCCTTCGACATGGCCTACATCACGGCAACCCACATCCTCGAGCATATCCACCCCAAGACGCTGGTGGTGAACGACCCGGCGGCGGTGCGCAACGCGCCGGAAAAGCTGTTTGTCACCCACTTCCCCGAACTGATGCCGCAGACGCTGATCACCGCGGACACGCGTGAGATCGCAGCCTTCCGCGCCAAGCATGGCGACATCATCATCAAGCCGCTCTTCGGCAATGGCGGTGCCGGCGTGTTCCACCTGCGGCCTGATGATCCGAACATGAATTCGCTGGTGGAGATGTTCACCGAACGCTCGCGCGAGCCGCTGGTGGTGCAGCAATACCTGCCCGCGGTGCGGCAGGGCGACAAGCGCATCATCCTGGTGGATGGCGTGGCCAAGGGTGCCATCAACCGCGTGCCCGCGGCCGGAGAGGCGCGCAGCAACATGCATGTCGGCGGCCGGCCTGAACCCAGCACGCTGACCGATCGCGAGCGCGAGATCTGCGCCGCCATCGGGCCTGCGCTGCGCGAGCGCGGGATGATCTTCGTGGGCATCGACGTGATCGGCGGGTTCCTGACGGAGATCAACGTCACCTCGCCCACCGGGCTGCAGGAGCTGGCGCGCTTCGATGGTGTGCATCTGGAGCGCGACATCTGGGACGCGATCGAGGCGCGGCGCGCCTGATCTCAGCCGGGCCTCGCGCGCGCCAGCGCGGCCCGCGCCAGGCCCGGCGCGTCATCGCCGAACACCGCGGCCAGGCCATGCCCGCGCGCGGCTAGAGCCTCCAGCAATTCCTGCGTGAAGGCGGTGATCGCCTCAGGCTGGTCATCGGGGATCCAGAATTCATGGCGCCCTGGCACCGGCAGGCAATGGCGGTGGAACAGCGCCTCCCAGAGCAGGCGTGCCTCCTGCGGGTTGGCGGCCTCGGGCAATGCCACCTCCAGCAGGCGGATGCCAAGCTCCATCCAGGCCGCGCGGCGTTGCGCTGCATCCCAGCGCAGCCAGCGCGCGCCGGCATTCGTGGCATGGACCGACTTGCGATAGAGCGGGGCTGCGATGCGCAGCAGCGGCCCGAAGATCGCCATGCGCAGCCCGGCCACATGGTCCTCGGCGATCTGTGCTGGCGTGGTCGGCGCGAACAGGCCGCCGGCGGCGAGTGCGCGGGGCACCAGACCACGGGCGGGAATCCAGGGCTGGCGCGCCAGGACCGTGCGCATCCGCTCCAGCCGCTCTGCATGCCCGGTGCCGTCATTGGTCTCGACATGGCTGTGCGTTCCGAAATAGCGCAGATCGGTGAAGACGCTGCCGGGCAGCGGCATGGCCTCGGCGGCCAGCAGCATCACGCGCAGATATTCGGGCTCGGGCAGGTCGTCCTGCGGCATGTAGCAGGCGTATTCGGTCTCGGCCGCGCGCAGCAATGTGGCCGCATGCGCCGACCAGCCTTGGCGCTGCGGGTTGATCCGCAGGATGAAGCGGCTATCGGCGGTCAAGGCGCGGGCGGCTTCGATGCTTTCGGCGTCATCCTCGCCGTCGATGCTGAGCGTGACGGTGAACTCGCGCAGCGTCTGTGCGCACAGTGCGGCACCCAGTTCGGGCAGGAAGCGCGCCCCGCGATAGATCGGCACGCAGAGCGTGACGCGCGGCGTCATGCCACCTGGCGCTGGCGCGGCATGATGTGCTCGGCCACCTCCGTCGCGAAGAAGGGGGCGGTGGTCCATTTGCCGGGATCGACCGAATGCCAGCGCCCATAGGATTGCCGGCCGATGGCCGAACGCGCATGCAGCCCGCTGCTGGCCTCATGCACATCGCGCGTGCCGCGGGCATAGATCACGCCGCCCTGCACCACGCCTTGCGCGAAGGCCGGGTCGTCGCCCAGGGCCAGCAGCGGCGGGAAGACTTCACTGAGCCCGGCCAGCATCTGCTCGCGCAGCGCCTGCGCGGCCTCGCCCTGCATCCCGCGCGGCCAGTCGGGTGGTGCCAGTTCCTGCGAGACGGCCCGCCTTCCGGACGGATACCAGGAGAGCAGCGCCTCACCATCCGGCAGCATCACCACATCGCCGAAGGCGCCGAGGCAGACGGTGCTGGGCGGAAAGCCCAAGGGCCGCATGCCGCGCAGATGCACCACGTATTTCAGCCGGAAGGTCCATTCCGGTGGTGGGGCGATGCCGAGGCTCGCATCCAGCGCCAGCCGCGATTCCCAGCTGGCATTGATGGTATGCGCGAAGCGCCGGCTCTGCCCGCCCTGCATGTGCAGCGTGATGCCATCCGCATCGGCCTCGGCGCGGGTGACGCGGGTGGCGGCCAGCAGCGTGATGCGCGGTTCGGCCAGCACGCGCGCGCGCAGCAGCGCGGCCATGGCGCGGTTGTCCAGGCTGATCTCGGGGGTCTGGAACAGCGCCTGCACGCATGCGGGGTTGCAGTCGGAGCCGAGCGGAATGCGCAGCGATTCCTCGCGCGGGTCGGCGCCGAAGCAGTCCACGCGGCCGGTGCCCAGCATCTCGCGCGCGAGCCGCGCGCAGGCCTGGTAATGCGCGCCGATCTCCTCGGGCGAGGAGAGGCTGTCGCGGTGCACGGCATAGCGATAGGGCGCGCCGCGCGGCAGGCGTTCAACGCTGCTGTCATCCAGCCAGCGGCGCAGGGCGGGGCCCATGGCGAGCGCGCCTTGCAGCATCAGCCGCGCGGTGGCCAGGCTGTCATCGCGCGCATAGACATGGCCGAAATGCAGCTTGCCCTCATTGGCCAGGGCTGCGCCGCGCAGGGGTTCGTCCAGCGCCTCGATCAGGGTGATGCGTGCCCCGCGGGCTGCCAGTTCCAGGGCAGCACCGCAGCCCAGCAGGCCCGCACCGATCACGGCAATGTCCATCCGTGGCACGCTAAAGGAGTGGGGGGAGCGGTGGTAGTGGTGGGCGGACTTGAACCGCCGACCCCGGCATTATGAGTGCCGTGCTCTAACCAACTGAGCTACACCACCACGCTGGCGGCGGGATTAGGGCGCGCATCCCGCGCTGTCAACGCGCCGCGGATGAAACCGGCGCCCAGCACGCGCGTGCCGCGATACAGCACCGCCGCCTGGCCCGGCGCGGCCACTGAGGCTGCCTCGGGCGTGATCGAGAGGCGCGCCCCATCCCAGCTGACGGCAGCCGCGTGCGGCGCCTCGCGCGCGCGCAATTTCACATCGCAATGCAGGGTGGCGGCGGGTTCTGCCAGCCAGTTCACCTCATCGGCCTCGATCACCTGCGCGGCGGGCTTGGGGCCCACCACGATTCGCCGCCGCGGCGCGTCGATCGCCTGCACGAAGAGCTTGTCGCCACCGCCAATGCCCAGGCCCCGGCCCTGGCCCACGGTGTAGCGCGCAATGCCCTGGTGCTGGCCCAGCACCTGGCCGGCCTCGTTGGTGATCTCGCCCGGCGCCAGCGCATCGGGGCGCAGCTTGCCCACCACATCGGCATAGCTGCCGGTGGGAACGAAGCAGATATCCTGGCTGTCCGGCTTGTCGGCCACCGCCACACCCAGCCGCGCGGCATGGGCGCGCACGGTCGCCTTGTCCGGCATCGCCCCCAGCGGGAACAGCACGCGCTTCAGCTGCGCCAGGGTGGTGTGCGCCAGGAAATAGGACTGGTCGCGCGCCGGGTCGGCGGCCATGTGCAGCTCATCGCCGATGCGCTGGGCGTAATGGCCGGTGGCCAGCGCCTCGCAGCCCATGTCATCGGCCAGGTCCATCAGGTCCTGGAACTTCACGGTCTGGTTGCAGCGGATGCAGGGAATGGGCGTCTCGCCACGGGCATAGCTGTCGGCGAAGTCGCGGATCACGGCGTCGCGGAAGCGCTGCTCGCGGTCCAGCACGTAATGCGCGATGCCCAGATGGTCGGCCACGCGGCGGGCGTCATGGATGTCCTGGCCGGCGCAGCAGGCACCCTTTTTCTGCACGGCCGCGCCATGGTCGTAGAGCTGCAAGGTGGCGCCGATCACCTCATGCCCGGCCTCATGCAGCAGCGCCGCCACGACGCTACTGTCCACGCCGCCGGACATGGCGACCAGGATCCTCACGCGGCGAAGCCCTGCTGCCAGAAGCGCTGTTCCAGCCGCGCGGCCTCGGCGAAGTCGCGCGCGAGCATGGCGAAGCGCGCCTGCCCGCCATGGCTGTCGCCCAAGCTGTCCAGCCGGTCAGCCGCCGCGCGGGCGAGTGCCTGGTAATCGTCGGAGGCGTACATCTCGATCCAGGACTGGTAGGGGTTGCCCGCCATCATCCGCGCCGGGTCGGCCAGGATGCGCAGCGCCACCTCCCCATAGCCGACGGTGCAGGGCGCCAGCGCCACTTCCAGGTCCAGGATATCCCCGTGCAGGCCACGATCCAGCACCCAGCGGGTGTAGCTGACCGTCTCCACCGTCTCCGGTGTCGCGACCACATCGGCTTCCGACAGGCCCCAATCGGCGCAGTATTTCAGGTGCAGCTTGGTCTCATCCAGGATGGCCAGCACGGCGGCCGCCTTGCCGCGCATGGCTGCGAGCGATTCGCCCTTCACCACCGCCAGCGCCTTGGCGCGCGCGAAATGGATCAGGAACAGGTAGTCCTGCACCAGGTAATGCTGGAAGGCAGGCAAGGGCAGGGTGCCGGCGGAGAGCTGTTGCACGAAGGCGTGCCAGGTGTAGCCGGACCAGTCGCGCGCGCAGGCGTCGCGCAGCTGACGATACAGCCCGCCCTCGCGTCCGTAGCTCTCCCAGGCGTTCACTTGGCCGCGGCGGGCAGCTTCACGACCAGCCCGTCCAGCGCATCGGTCATCACGATCTGGCAGCCCAGGCGGCTGGTCTCCTGCAGGTCGAAGGCGAGGTCGAGCATGTCCTCCTCATCCTCCGTCGTGGCCGCGAGCTTGCCGAACCATTCGCCATCCACGATCACATGGCAGGTGGCGCAAGCGAGGCTGCCCTCGCAGGCGCCTTCGATATCGACGCCATGCCGGTGCGCGATTTCCAGCACGGACAGGCCCAAGGGCGCGTCCACTTCCTTGTGCGTTCCATCGCGTTCGATGAAGACCATCTTCGGCATCAGCATTTCCAGTCGCAGCGGTTATTCGGCGGCGCGGGCTTGGGCCATGCAATGCGCCCAGGCCTCGGCCAGGAGTTCGGCGGCCTGTCCGGCCTCGGCCGGCGAGGTAAAGCGCCCAAGCCCAAGGCGCAAGGTGGCGCGTGCGGCCGCATCATCAAGCCCGATCGCGCGCAGCACATGCGAGGGTTCGACGGCCGCGCTGGAACAGGCGCTGCCGGTGGAGACGCAAAGCCCCGGGGCGGCGGCCATCAGCGCCTGCGCATCCACGCCACCGGGCATGGTGATGTTGAGATTGCCGGTGACGCGATGCTGCGCATGGCCATTGACGGCGATGCCCGGCACGCGCGCCGACAGCGCCTTCCACAGCACCTCCCGCTGGCCGGCGATGCGGCCCTGATCGAGCATGCCCTCGGCGGCGGCGATGCGCGCGGCCTCGCCCATGCCGACCACCAGGGGCGCTGCCAGGGTGCCGGAGCGCAAGCCGCGTTCCTGCCCGCCACCGGAGAACAACGGCGCAAGCCGCATCCGCGGCCGCCTTCGCACATACAGCGCGCCCACCCCCTTCGGCCCGTACATCTTGTGCGCCGAGAGCGAGAGCAGATCGGCCTGCCAGGCCTGCACATCGATCGCGACGCGGCCCGCCGCCTGCGCGGCATCGACGTGAAATGCCGCCCCGGCCGCCTTCACCAGCGCGCCGATCGCGGCCAGGTCCTGGATGACGCCGATCTCATTGTTCACCGCCATCACCGAGACCAGCAGGGTGGGCACGCGCAGCGCCTCGCGCAGCAGGTCGTGGTCGAGCAGGCCATCGGCGCCCACCGGCAGCACCACCGGCTCGAAGCCCCAGGCGGCCAGGTCGCGCACGCTTTCCAGCACGCATTTATGTTCGGTGGCGAGCGTGATGACGCGGCGCGGGCCCTCGGCGCCGGCGAAGCGCGCGGCTCCCTTGATGGCGATGTTGTTGGATTCGGTCGCACCCGAGGTCAGCACGATTTCCTTCGCATCCGCCCCGATCAATTCGGCCACCTGCTCGCGCGCGACCTCCACGGCTTCGGCCGCGGCGCGGCCCATGGCGTGCTCGATGCTGCCGGGGTTGGCGAAATTCTCCTCCCACCAGGGGCGCATCGCGGCCAGCACGCGCGGGTCGGCCGGCGTGGTCGCGTGGTGGTCCAGATAGATCGGGCGGTTGGGGCGCATGGCGGGTATGTGGCGTGGGCGGGGGCGCGGGGCAACCGGTCAGGCGGGCGCCAGCGCCTTGCCGTAGCGGTCCAGTACGGCGGCCACCTCATGCTCCATGCGGCGTAGCGGCGCGGGTTGCTCGGCCGCCAGCGCGCCGGCCGCGCGGTCGAAGATGGCCATGCAGGTTAAGGACGGGTCGAAGCGCGAGCGCCAGGCGATGCCGGCCGGCGCCTGGCGGTGCTCGTGCCAGCCCCGCGCCAGCGCACCGCAGGGCGGGTAGGGGCCTGCCAGCACCGAGGCCTCCAGCCCCAGCCGCGACAGCCCCGCGCCGCGCAGATCAACAAGCGCGAGCGGCGCCGTCACGCGCAACCCGCTGACAGCGCGCGCCGCGATCTCGGGCCAGCCCACCAGGCGGCGGGCGGGGTTGCGGATCAGCGTCTCGGCGAAGGCTGCGGCAAATTCCAGCGCGGCATAGAGCACGCCGAAGCGCCCCTCCGGGTCATCGAAGCGCCCGGCATGGCGCGAGAAGTGCAGCGGTGAATGCTCCAGCCGATGCAGGCGCCACAGCATGCGGCCAGGGGCCAGCGTGACCAGCGGCAGCTTCACCCGAAGCTGTCTTGCGCCTGCGCCGCGACCAGTCGGCGCAGCTCCGCCGCGCGTCCGGCACGCAGCGCGGCGATGGGCGTGGCGCCACCCAGCGCATCATCGGGTGTCAGCAGGGTTTCCAGCACCGACCAGGGCGAGGCATCGGCCATGGCGGCCAGCACATCCGACAGCCCCTCGGGTGTTGCGGCGTCCTGGAATTGCGCGGCCGGATAGGCCCAGTCGCCCCGGATGCGCAGCGCCAGCAACCGCCGCGCCAGGCGGCGCTTGTCGACCGCGGCGCGTGTGATGCCCAGCATGGCGGCGACCTGCGTGGCCGAGAGCACGCCGCCCGCCGCTTCGATCAGGCCGGCGCGGATTTCGGCGCCGCGCGCGATGGCTGGCACCAACGGGTCGATGCGCCGCGCCGCGTCATCGACCGCCATATCGGCGAGAATGCGCGCCAGCGCGCCGGCATCGGATGCCGCGGCCATGGCGGCCTCCAGGCTCTCCAGCGAGGCATCGCGCGCCAGGCGTTCGATCGCATGGGTGGCGCGGTGTTCGAAGGCGCCGCGCATCGGGACAGGAAGGGTCACGTCCATGGTTGCTTTGGTAACGCAATGCCATTACGCATAGCAAGACAAATCACTCCCCTGGCAGCCACACCTTGAACGCCGCCCCCTGTCCCGGCTCGCTCTCGATGATCAGCTGCCCCCGGTGCCGGATCACGATGTGCTTGACGATGGCCAGCCCCAGCCCGGTGCCGCCGGTGGCACGCGCCCGGCCGGCATCCACGCGGTAGAAGCGTTCGGTCAGCCGCGGGATGTGCTCCCGCGGGATGCCCGCGCCGTCATCCTGCACGCAGAGCAGCACCCCCGGCCGCGCCGGCAGCCTTGCGCCGCCCTCCACCCGCGCCAGTGTCGCGCGCACCAGCCCGCCCGGCTTGCCGTGGCGCAGCGCATTGTCCAGCAGATTGCGCATCACCTGCGAGAGCTGCGTCGCATCCACGCCCTTCATCGACAGCGATTCCGGTGCTTCGACCGCCAGCGTTGCGCCTTTTGCCAGCGGCTCCAGCGCCGCCACCTCGGCACGCAGCAGGGCCGCGATATCCGCCTGGCCGGTCGGTGCCTGGTGCTCGGACAATTCGATGCGCGAGAGGCTCAACAGGTCATCGATCAGCGCCTGCATGCGGGCCGATTGCGTGGCCATGATTTCCAGGAAGCGCTCGCGTGCCTCCTCGTCATCGGCGGCGGGGCCGCGCAGCGTCTCGATGAAGCCGATCAGGCTGGCCAGCGGGCTGCGCAGCTCATGGCTGGCATTGGCCACGAAATCGGCGCGCATGCGCTCGACGGCGCGCACATCGGTGCGGTCATTCAGCACCAGGATCACCCGGCCGCCATCGGCCATGGGGCGTTCCATGGTGATGACCTGCACGGCCAGCTCGCGCTCGATCGGCACGGGCAGATGGATATCGGCCGATTGCGGCGTGCGCTCGGCCAGCGCCCGGTCCAGCGCGGCGGCCATGGCGGGGTGGCGCAGCAGCGCGCCCAGGTCACCACCGGCCGGGTAGGGCGTCGCCAGGCCGAAGATGGCGCGCGCGGCGCGGTTGGCGCGCAGCGGCGCGCCATCCTCGGCCAGCACGATCAGCGGGTCGGGCAGGGCCTCCACGATCGCCTCATCGGCCGCGCGCAACCGGCCCACCAGCTCGGCGCGGGATTGCAGGCTGCGTGCCAGCCGCGTCAGCGCCTCTTCCACATCCTCGACCGCCGGCAGGCGAGGGGTGACGAAGGGGGCGGAGAAGCCGGTGCCGTCCTCGGCCGCGGCGCGCAAGGCCACAGTCATGCGGCGCAGATTCTCCAGCCAGAACCAGGCCAGCGCGCCGGACATCGCAGCCACGGCGATGCTGGCGGACAGGCCCACGCGCCAGCCCACCTCGCCGGTCCAGAGCAGGACGGCCTGCACGGCCAGCGGTACCGCGCCGATCACGGCCGCGGTGCGCAGCAGGCGCCCGGGGGTTGGCATCACGCCCTGCGCATCAGCTGCCGGCGGCGCCGGGGATGGGCGCGGCCTCGCGCAGCACCGCCTCGCCGCGGCGCATTTCCAGAATGGCGATCCCGCGCGCCAGAACGCCGCCGGGCAGCAGCCGGATCGGGCCATCGGCACCCTGGAAGGCCTCGCCCAGCGGCAGGCTGCGCGCGCCTTCGCGGGCGCCCCGCGCGGCCAGTGCCGCGGCGTCATAGGCGGTGCCCGCCAGCCGAGGCGCGCGTTCGCCGAAAGCGGTGTTGTAGCGGGCATCGAAATTGCGGCGGACAATGCTGTCAGGCCCCGGATAGAGCGCGCCAGCCAGGCTGGGCTCCTGGGCCAGCTGGCTGTCCTCGTGCCACAAATGCGTGCCGAAGACGCGCGTGCCCTGCGCCAGCCCCGCGCCCGGCAGGGCCTGGGCGGCGAGCCGCGCCGGCAGCCCCGCGGCGCCGATCACCACCGCATCGAAGGGCCC